>JAVEES010000152.1 GCA_030840285.1 Pseudonocardiales bacterium | reverse complement strand
GCCTTCCGGTGAAGGGTCCGCAGAGCCGTTGGGCCTGCCAGCGATCAGCAGTGCCAGCCTGGTACTGGTTCCGGCGTTCGCGGTGGATGCGGCGGGACGGCGGCTGGGTCGAGGGGGCGGCTCCTACGACCGCGCCTTGCTGCGAGTAGCCCCGCCGACCCCGACCGCGGCCTTGCTCTTCGAGGACGAAATCGTGGAGCGGGTGCCGGTCGATGAGTGGGACGTGCCAGTAACCGCGGTGGTGACGCCCTCGGGTTGGCGAGATCTCGGGGGTTGTGATACCCACGGAGCGCCATGACGCTCCAGCAGCATCACAACCCGCGCCTCGGGGCCTCCCTACCACTGGGTTCTGTACCACCCCGGCTGGACGGCGGAACACCCTATGCCGCACCATTGTTAGCAGTCAGTGAGACAGAGTGCTAACCGGCTCGGTCTGAACGCCAGAAAAGCGGTAACACCGGAAGGACCCCGCGCGATGCCTACCTACCAATATGCCTGTACGAACCCGGACTGCGGCAACAATTTCGAGCAGTTCCAGGCGTTCACGGACCCCGCGCTGACCGCTTGCCCGGTCTGTGATCAGCGAGTCCGCAAGGTGTACGGATCGGTCGGCGTGGTCTTCAAGGGCTCGGGCTTCTACCGGACCGACAGCCGGGAGTCGAAGAAGAGTGACGCCGTGGCCAGCTCCGATTCCGCCAAATCCACGGGCGACGGTGCCACCAAGGGCACGTCGAGTGATTCCGGCAAGAGCGGCGACTCGAGCAAGCCCGCCGCAGCCTCCAACGGCTCGGCCGCCAAGTCGGGTGGATCGTCCAACGGGTCCTCCTCCGGTGGATCGGCCACTGCGTCGGGACCGAAGGCTGCTGCCGCAAGTTAGGTTTTCCACAGCCTGGGTGCCTGTCCACAGATCTTGGTGAGTGCACCGGCCGCTGCCGTTGACCGGCCAGGCTGGCTGTATGTACACGCACCGGGCCGGACGCTTCCGGCTGCTGCAGTTGATGAGCGGCTGGCCGCGCCGGACGCTCGCAGCGATCTGTTTCTTGCTGGCCGGCCTTTCGGCGCTGATGCCCTCGAGCCATCGACCGGCCGCCGGGCCTACCGCAACCGTCCTGGTGGCGGCACATCCATTGGCGGCGGGCGCGATCTTGACGAAATCCGATCTCGCGTCATCGATCTGGCCCACGGCCTTGATCCCGGGCGGCGCCGTGCGCTCCACCGGCCCGGTTCTGGGGCGCCCGCTGGGTGCGGCCATGGCTCGCGGCGAGCCATTGACGACCGCTCGACTGCTCGATACATCGGTTGCCTCAGCCTTGCTTGCCGGCCAAGTTGCCGCGACGGTCACCGTCGCCGACCGCGGCCAAGCCGTGATTCTGGCCGCCGGTTCGCTGATCGACCTCTACGCGCCGGGTGCGGCGGGCGTGCTGGTCGACGGAAAAGCTGTGGATCCCACGCCATCGGATCCGAGCGGCGGACGTCCGATCGCGAGCGCGGTGCGAGTCCTGGCGCTGTTGCCCGCGCGGGACGGAGCCGAAGGCGGTCTCAGCCTGATCGTCGCCGTGGATCGAGCCACGGCGGCACGCCTTGCCAACCAGACAGTTCCGGCGCTCATCGCTACGCTGAGGCGACCGTCATGACCAGGCGGCTGAAATCTGGGCCAGCGCCCCCGGCAATGAGAGGAACCCATGATCAAGGGCTTCAAAGACTTCATCATGCGAGGCAACATCGTCGACCTTGCCATCGCCGTAGTCATCGGCACCGCGTTCGCGAAGGTCATCGATACGTTCGTCTCCTCGATCGTGAAACCCATCCTCGCCTCGTTTCCCGGGTCGAGCGTCAACGGCTGGGGCTTCTCGCTGCGCGGCGGCGATCTCAAGAAGTCAACATTCATCGATCTGTCCGCGATCATCAACTCGGTGATCGTGTTCGTCCTCACCGCGGCGGTCGTCTACTTCATCTTCGTAGTGCCGATGCGGCGCATTCAGGAAATGCGGGCCCGTGGCCTCGAGCCCGAGCCGACCGCCGTTCCCGAGGACGTCCTGCTGCTGCGCGAGATCCGTGATGCGCTCGGCGCGCGGCCGACGGGCGGTACGGCCGGTCCGACGCCAACCAACCCGATCTGAGAATCCGGCGCCACCCTGCACGGTCACCGCGGCGGCGACGGGCGCCACTCAGCCGTGATGCGGCGGACGCTCCGAGCTGTACCAGTCGTCGCCGTAAGCCGACTCCTCGTCACCCCAGCCGAGGTCTTGCTCGTCGGAACTGCGCGATGGCAGCACTTCGTCAGGTGGGTAGCCACTGGGGCGACTTCTCGACAATGATGGAGACTGTTCGACCTGCGGCATCGATTCGGCGTCGGCAGTGACGACCGGGTCGTCGGATGGTGTCTGTGCCATTCGTACAGTGTGCCTTCGTTCCGGGGGCACGCACATGAGGAGGCTGTTCAGCGATGGCATTGTTCGACAAGGTCAAGAGCCTGTTCGATCAGGCAAAGGACAAGGCTGCTCCCCTCGCGGAGCAAGCGAAGGAAAAGGCCGGACCGTTGGCTTCGCAGGCACGGCAGAAGGCGCAAGAGGTATCCGAGCAGGTCAAAGAGAAGGCCGGGCCGCTCGCCGCTGAAGCGAAGGAAAAGGCCTCGGAGTTCGCCACCAAGGCCGCTCCGGCCGTGGCGCAAGGCGTAGACAAGGCAGCCGGTCAGTTCGACAAGGCGACCGGTGGACGGTTCGCCGACAAGATCGACACGGTTCAGGGCAAGGTCCACGAAACCGCCGACAAGGTGGCTGCGCACGATCCGCAGCGGACTGCCGCCCCGGACGCGACGGCAACGACGGCCGCCGACTCCGCAGCGACCACGGTGGGCCAGACCGCCGATACGGCCGCAACCAGGGTGGGCGAGACCGCCGACAGCGCCGCGACCACAGTCGGCGAGACCGCGGACACCGCCGCAACCACAATCGGCGAGACCGCCGACACTGTCGCGACGAAGACTGGAGAGACCGCCGAGACTGCGGCGACCAAGATCGGCGAGACGACCGACACTGCCGCGACCAAGATCGGTGATAGCGGCGAGGACGACAGGCCCAACGGCTGAGCATGAGTCCCCAGGTCACCGTCCGGTTCTGGGCTGGCGCCCGCCGGGCGGCTGGCCGCGACTCCGAGCAGTGCGAGGCGCGCACCCTCGCGCAGCTACTCGATCAACTCAGCGGCCGGCAGCCGCTCGCCGAGATCGTTCGAGCGAGCTCGATCCTCGTCAACGGCGTTGCCGCAACGGCGGAAACCCCGCTGCCCGAAGGCGCGACGATCGATATCCTGCCGCCCTTCGCGGGTGGCTGAGCCGACCCACTCAGGGGCAGTTGACCCATTCATCGGTGCCATCATCGAAGACCTGTCGCTTCCAGATCGGCAGCCGCGCCTTCACCTCGTCAACCAGCCGCTGGCAAGCGTCGAAAGCCTGCTTGCGGTGGGCCGCCGTCACCGACGCGACCAGGGCGACATCGCCGATCTCCAACTGGCCGATCCGGTGACTGACCGCGACGGCGATCACCGCCGGATCGGCGGCGACCTCCTCAGCGACCTCCCGCAGGACGTCCGCGGCGGTCGGATAGGACGTGTACTCCAACTCGCGGACCACCCGATCGTGATCGTGATCGCGGACCACCCCGCAGAACGTCACGTCCGCTCCGGCGCCACGATCGCGGACCGCGGCCTCATGCGCGCCGACATCCAGGTCGCGGTCGAGCACCTCGGCGATCTTCACCTTTCCCAGGCTCGGCACGGCGGTCACACTCCACCTCCCGGCCGGTGATCGCCACCGGACAGTTGATCCAGCACGTGGTGCACCAACGGCTTCAGCACGAGCAGGCCGTCTCGCACGCCACCGGGCGAGCCGGGCAGCGTCACCACGAGGGCGTCCCCAATGGTCCCGGCAACGCCTCGCGACAGCACCGATGTCGGGATCCGATCCGAACTCGAAAGCCGGATCTGCTCGGCGATTCCGGGTACTTCTCGATCGAGCATCGGCCGGACGGCTTCCGGGGTCACGTCATTCGGATTGAGGCCGGTACCACCGGTGGTGATGACCAGCCGTGCGCCGTCGGACAGCACGGTGCGCACCGCCTTGCGAATGACCGCGACCTCATCGGGCACGACCAGCTTCGCCACGATCGAGAATCCCCACTCCCCCAAGGCATCGGCGAGCAAGGTGCCCGAATCGTCGGCTCGCTGACCAGCGGCCGAACGGTTGGAACACGTGATGACCGCGGCGGCCCGCTCGCTCATGCCGGATCCTCGCGAGTCTCGCCGGCGGGGCGATGCCACTCACCGCTGCGTCCACCGCGCTTGTGCACCAGCTGAACGGCCGTCAGCTCGGCGCTGCGATCCACCGCCTTGACCATGTCGTACAGCGCGAGCCCCGCGACGGTGACCGAGGTCAGCGCTTCCATCTCGATGCCGGTACGGTCAGCCGTCCGAACCGTCGCGGTGATCCCCACGCTTCGCGCACCGAGTTCCAGCTCGACCTCGACGGCATGGATCGCAACCGGATGGCACAGCGGTATCAGATCGGGCGTTCGCTTCGCGGCGGCGATCCCGGCGATCCGGGCCACGGCCAGCGCGTCACCCTTCGGAAGGCCGTCCTGCCTGAGCAGCCCGATGACCTCGGCCGTCGTGGTGAAACAGGCCGATGCGGTGGCCTCCCGGACGGTGACGTCCTTGGCGGACACATCGACCATCCTCGCCGCGCCAGAGCTGTCGGTATGGGTAAGTTCCACAGTTCGCAGCCTACGGCCACGCGGGACCGCCTAGGCTGTGCCCATCGACCCGGATCCTGCGCACCGGCACTTTCAGGAGGAAGCACGTGGCCCCTTCGGTCGACCCCCGAGCGACAGTTAATGCGGGAGAAACGTCGGCTACCTATGGTCCGGAGGTGGCCGACCTGTTCTCCGAGTATGCGTTCGGGCGTGCCTGGGACGAGATGTTCGTATCCAGCGGAGTCACCCGGCCGGCCTACGACGCGGTGATCACCGCGGTTCAGTCCCTCGACGCGGATGAGTTGAGATCACGGGCCGACGGCCTCGCCCGAGCCTTCCTCGACCGTGGCGTCACCTTCGATGTGGGCGGCGTGGAAAGGCCTTTCCCGCTCGACGTCATCCCCCGCATCATCGAGTCGGCCGAATGGGACCTCGTCTCACGGGGCGTCGCCCAGCGGGTCAAGGCGCTAGAGGCCTTCCTCGCCGACGTCTACACCGACCGCCGGGTCGTCGCCGACGGCGTCGTGCCACAGCGCGTGCTGATCACCTCGAAATACTTCGAACGCCAGGCCTACGGCATCCGGCCGGCCAACGGGGTGCGGATCCACGTCGCGGGTATCGACCTGATCCGTGACGAGCAGGGCAAGTTCCGGGTCCTCGAGGACAACGTCCGCATCCCGTCCGGCGTCAGCTATGTCTTGGAGAACCGTCGGGCGACCATGCAGGCGCTGCCTGAACTCTTCGCCGAGGTACGGGCCAGAACGGTATCGGACTACCCCACCCGGCTGTTGCAGGCGCTGCGCAAGGCGGCTCCCGCAGGAGTCAGCGACCCGACGGTGGTGTTGCTGACGCCCGGCTCGTTCAACGCCGCCTACTTCGAGCACACCCTCCTGGCACGAACGATGGGCGTCGAACTTGTCGAGGGTCGTGACCTGGTGTGCTCGAACAACACCGTCCGGATGCGCACGACCTCAGGCGAGCAACGGGTCGACGTCATCTACCGGCGGGTCGACGATGCGTTCCTGGATCCGGTGCATTTCCGGCCGAACTCGGTGCTCGGCTGTCCCGGGCTGCTGACCGCGGCGCGGGCCGGCAACGTCACGATCGCCAACGCGGTAGGCAATGGCGTGGCCGATGACAAGCTGCTCTACACCTACGTCCCCGATCTGGTCCGTTACTACCTGAACGAGGAACCGCTGATCGACAACGTCGACACATTCCGCCTCGAACAACCCGACCACCTCGCCGAGGTGATCGACCGGCTGGACGAACTCGTCCTCAAACCTGTCGACGGCTCGGGAGGCAAGGGAATCGTGATCGGTCCCCAGGCGGACAAGGCCGAGCTGGCGACCCTGCGCGAACAGGTGATGGCCGATCCACGTGGCTGGATCGCCCAACAGGTCGTGCACCTGTCCACCGTCCCGACGGTGATCGGTGACCGGATAGCTCCCCGCCATGTCGACCTCCGGCCGTTCGCGGTCAACGACGGCGACGATGTATGGGTACTGCCAGGCGGGCTGACCAGGGTCGCGCTGCCCGAAGGCTCACTGGTCGTGAATTCGAGCATGGGCGGCGGTTCGAAGGACACCATGGTGCTGGACAAGCCTCGTCGCTATGGCCTGCTCGGCTACGGCGATGCCGTCGAGGGCCCCGAGGAAGCAGAGGAAACCGCGACGGTCCCACCGACCCACGTCAGCATGCGCTCGCCCGACCCGGGGCCGGCGACGCAGCAGAGCCAGCAGCAACAGCAGTGAGGAGGACGCGATGCTGAGCCGGATCGCCGAATCGCTGTTCTGGATCGGCCGTTACCTCGAGCGTGCGGACGACACCGCGCGAATCCTCGACATCTACCTGCAGCAGGTTCTCGAAGACGCCGCGGTCGAACAGATGGCCTGCCGGGCGATGTTCGATGTGATGGGCCGGCTGATCCCCGAGGACGACAGCGAGGTCGGCGTCAGCCAGGTCTTGCAACTGCTCGCCTACGATCGCAAGGCCCCGAGCTCGATCACCGGTGCCCTGGTAGCCGCTCGCCTGAACGCGCGCAGCGCCCGGGACTCGGTCTCGTCCGAGATGTGGGAAGCGCTCAACCTGACCTTTCTCGATCTGAACGAGCAACGCCGGCGCGCCGAGCGGGTTGGCGCGCACCGCTTCTTCCAGTGGGTTCGGGAGCGCAGCTCGCTCGCCTCGGGAGTCGCCGACTCGACGATGAGCCGGGACGAGGGCTGGCTGTTCTTCGATCTCGGTCGCAACATCGAACGGGTGGACATGACCGCCCGCCTCATCACGACGCGGGCGGCCGGCGGTTCGTCCGGCCCCAGCTGGACCACGCTGCTGCGTGCGTGCGGTGCGAACGAGGCCTACCTGCGCACCTATCGCGGGCGGGTGGCCGATCGCACGGCGGCCGAATTCCTCTTGCTGGACAGGCTCTTTCCCCGCTCGATGTTCTTCGCCCTATCGCGTGCCGAGGAATGCATCTCGCTGCTCGACCGCAGCGCTCAAGGCAGGGTCGGCACCGAGGACGCGGCCCGTCGCTATCTCGGCCGGGCGCGCACCGGCTTGGAGTTTCGTGGCGTCGAGGAGATGCTGTCGGACCTGCCGGGGCACCTGGAATCCATCCAGTCCGCGTGCGCGGTGGCGACCTCGGCACTTGGCACCCGGTACTTCCCGCATGCGGTGATCGAGTGGGTCGGGAAGGGCGCTTGATGAGGGAGGGCTGCTGAGATGTGGCGAGTACGGGTCAGGCATCGGACCGGGTTTTCCTACGAGGGCAACGTGCTCACCTCGTTCAACGAGGCGCGCATGACACCGCTGACCGACGTGACACAGACGACGCTCGAATCGCGGGTCGAGATCACGCCCGCTGCCAGCGCCTACCGCTATCGCGACTACTGGGGAACCCAGGTGACCTCCTTCGATATCCAGCTGCCGCACCACGAGCTGGTCGTGACAGCCACCAGCGTGGTCGAAACCGGTTTGCGGCACGGGGTTTCCGGCGGTTTGAGCTGGGCCGAACTGGGCAAGGAATCGGTCCGTGACTCCTATGCCGAATGGCTCGCGTTCACGCCGCGCACCCAACCGGACGAGGAACTGTCCGACCTGGCAACGCGATCGGCTGCCGACCTGCCACCGGGCGAGGCCGCAATTGCCTGCGTCGACGCGGTGAACGAAGCGATGGAGTACCGGCTCGGCGCTACCGGCGTGCACACCTCGGGAATCCAGGCGTGGCAGGAACGTAAGGGCGTCTGCCAGGACTTTGCTCATGTGAGCCTGGCGATGCTTCGATCACTGGGACTGCCTTCGCGCTACGTCTCCGGATACCTGCACCCGAAGGCGTCCGCGGAACTCGGCGAAACGGTCGCGGGAGAATCGCACGCGTGGGTCGAGTGGTGGGACGGCGAATGGATGGGCTACGACCCGACCAACGGCAAACCTGTCGGAGACCAGCATGTGGCGGTCGCTCGAGGCCGGGACTACGACGATGTCAGCCCGCTCAAGGGTGTGTACTCCGGACCGCCGTCCTCCGGCCTCGGGGTCGTCGTCGAACTGACCCGTCTGGCCTGACGTGAACACGGCCCTGAAGGACGCCTGGGAAACCGTCGTTCCTCCTCGCGACAGCCGCGACGGCCCGCTGCCCGGCCTGCTCGTCCTGCTGACGGTGGTCACCGGTTTGGTGGACGCCTTCAGTTACCTCGAACTCGGCCGGGTATTCGTGGCCAACATGACTGGCAACGTCATCTTCCTGGCTTTCGCGGCCGGCGGAGCGTCCGGCTTCCTGTGGTGGGGCTCGCTGCTGGCGATCTTCACTTTCATGGCCGGCGCCTTCATTGGCGGTCGAATCGCCCACGCCTACCGCTCCCACCGCGGACGGCACCTGCTGTTCGCGGCCGCGATTCACGCCGTGCTCGTACTCGCCTCGTTCGTGGTCGCCCTCGTACTCAGCGCGCCCTATGGCCATCCGGCAGTGGTGACACTGATCATCCTGCTGGGCATCGGTATGGGGCTGCAAAATGCGACAGCGAGAGCACTCGCGGTCCCTGACATGACGACGACGGTCCTCACTCTCACCATCACCGGGATCTCGGCCGACAGTTCCGCTGCCGGCGGCACCAGCAGCAAGGCGGGTCGTCGGCTGATTGCCATTGCCAGCATGTTCCTGGGCGCCCTGATCGGTGCGCTGCTCGCGGGAGCGGGCCACGGAGCGTGGGCGCTGTTGATAGCCAGCGCATTGCTGGCCATCGTCACCGCCGCCGCTTACCGCACCATCACGTCATCGGCGGCTTGGGCGGCTGTTCGCTGAGCGACGCCCGGAAGAAGTCGGCAAAGCGTCCGGCTCGTCCGGCCGAGAGCGGCGCGGCCCTTGGTGATCAGCGCGCCGCCGAGGCAATCAGGCGTTCTAGCGCAACGTGCCGAAAGTGACGTCGGGCCACCACGTCCAGGTCTGATACCGGATGCCCTGCTCAGCGGTTGCCGCGGCCACCATCTTGTCGCCGCCCTCATAGATGCCGACATGCCACGTCCAGCCGCCCGGCCCCTGATGGAAGAAGATCAGATCGCCCGGCTGGGCCTGCGCTTGTGAGATCTGGCGGAACTGGCGGTATTGCGGTTCGGCGGTGTCGGGCAACGCGACGCCGAAGTGGCCGTAGATGTACTGGGTCAGGCCCGAACAGTCGAATCCGGTCTGCGGGCTGCGACCCCCGTTGACGTAAGGGTATTTGCCGACGAACGTCATCGCGTAGGCAGCGATCTGTTCGTTGAGGGTCTGCTGCCGGACGAAGGTGACGGTTCGGCAACCCAGCTGCGGATCGGTGGTGCCAGCTCCGATATTGCGCGCAGAGACGCAGACGGTTGTGGTTCCGATTGGGAACGTCCAGGTATGGGAGAAGCCGTGGTTTCCCGAGATGCCGTACTGCTTGTTCAGTGCCGCGCTGGGCAATGTCGTAGTGAAGCTGTCGAGAGCGGATCCGTTTCGACGCGCGAGCAGGGTGAGCGCGGTGCTCGTCGCGTTGGGGTCAAAGACCGAACCGGACGCGGTGACGGTGTGCCGCGCGCTGTCGATGGCGAACGAGATCGTGCCCGACGGATTGTCACCGTTGAACAGCGTGATGCTGCGACAACCCAGGCTTGCGGCGGCCGCGGTCGGCACACCCCGTGCGGTCACGCAGACCTGATGAACGCCCCATGCCAGCGGCTCCGTTCGGGCACGAAAGACTGCGTGCCGGACGCTGCGGCGCTGGCTCGTCATGGCGCGCGGGTTGACCAGGTCAGTGAGCTGGTGGGCGATGACCACGTTGTCGACGACGAGATCGAGCCGCAGTTGCGCCGCGGGGGCGTCCGGGTCATAGGCCCAGCCTGAGACCGTGACACTGTGGTCGCGATTCTTGGTGAGCGCATCGAGGGCCCCGACCGGCGGATGGTCGGCAGGCGCTACGACGACTGCGGCAGCACCGGTCGGTCCCGGCCCGCCGGCGGGTGGGGATGCGCTGGGTGCGCCTGTGATCGTCGGCGATGTGGTGCTCGGGACTGTCGCGAGAGGTCCCGCGGTTGCCGGCTGATCGAGCAGCAAGAGCGTGGTTGTCAGCACGCTTGCCGCCACGACGACTCGCAGACTGCGCGATCCAAACGGCACACTTCGCGATCCAAACCGCAGACGGCGCGATCCAAACGGCAGACTGCGCGATCCGAGCGGCATTCGGCTGTACCCTCCCGTGGCCGTGGCACGCCGTTGTCAGCGCACTATTGTCTGATGTCTAAACCGTCTAGTGACGGCCTCCAACCTCGCGGGACCTTACCTGATTCTTAGGTTAAGCACCCCTCGTTCCAGCGATTTGCCGCTTATGCGGCAAAGATCGGGCCAATTCGAGGTGTTGAAACAGCCGTTGCCCATACTGTGCGGATGACTGACCCCTTGCGGCGCGTGAGCGCCCACCTCGTCGTGCAGGTACACGATCCGCTCGAAGCCGTGCTGCAGGTCGCGGTATCGGCAATGTCGCCGGCGGTCACCGAGGAGGAACTTCGGGTATGCCGCGACGGGGAGCCCGTCGAGCTGCGCGAGGTGCACATGGCCGGCGGCGGACGGGTTCATCTGGCAAATCCCGGGCCGGGTCTGCTGACGGTCGACTATGGGGCCACCGTGCGGGGCAGCGCGAGGCCGCCGGCTGTCCACGACGCTGACCGGGTGCTCTATCTACGGCCGAGCCGCTACGCCGAGTCGGATCGCCTGTTGGCGGTGGCTCGTTCCGAGTTCGCCGGGATCCATGGCGGTGCCGAGTTGTTGGCCGCGGTGTCGTCCTGGGTCGGCTCCCAGCTGAGCTACGTGCCCGGGAGTAGCGGACCGACCGACGGCGCAGTCGACACCCTGCTGGAGCGCCAGGGCGTGTGCCGGGACTATGCGCACCTGGTCAGCGCTCTGCTGCGCGCGCTGGACGTCCCGGCAAGGCTTGTTGCGGTGTACGCGCCGGGACTGGATCCGATGGATTTCCACGCGGTTGTCGAAGCCGTCGTCGAGGACCAGTGGCGGGTGGTGGATGCGACGCTCCTGGCGCCCCGGGAGAGCCTGGTTCGCATCGCGACCGGAC
>JAVEES010000083.1 GCA_030840285.1 Pseudonocardiales bacterium | reverse complement strand
CGTCGGCGAGGTGGTAGCCGTCCATCGGTACGTGTGCGACATGCGAGCCGATCCAGCGCCGGTGCGGGTCAGGGTGCCCTGCGGAGCCGTGGCCGGTCGTGGTCCAGTCCGCCTCGTGAGTGAGGAGCGCGTCGACGAGGGCTTCAGCGAGCGTCGTCTTGCCTGACCCGGGTGCTCCGACGATGCCGATGATGACGCGTTGTCCGGGGTGTTCGGAAACGAGCTGGTCGACGCGTGTGATCAGGGCGGCCAGGTCGATCGGCACGTGCATCTTGCCTATGCCGCCGTGCGAATCAGGAAGAGTTGTTCGGTGATGAACTGGTGGGCGTGCCGGGCGAGGTCTTCGCCGTCGGTCCACAGATTGCGCCAGATCGCGAGGTCATTGGACAGGCCGCTGGCCACGACGGCGGAGGAGAAGCTTTCGAAGGTGATCGGACCCTGGTACCCGATCGCGTTGAGTGCGCGGAAGAACGGCGCGAAGTCGAGGTGGCCCGAGCCGAGGTAACCGCGGTGGTTCTCGCCGATGTGGACGTAGCCGAGCCGGTCACCGACTTCGTGGACCGGCTGCACCAGATCGTTCTCTTCGATATTCATATGGTACGTGTCGAGGTGGATCAGGACGTTATCCGCGCCGATGTCGTCGGCGAGTTTCAGGGCATCGCGCGCGGTGTTGATCACGTTGGTCTCGTACCGGTTGCAGACCTCGAGGCCGAGTGTCATCTCGAGTTCGGCGGCTCGGGAGGCGAGGTCCTGAAGGACGCTGACGACGTTCTTCCGCCCTTGTGTCGACAGGGGTTTGCCATACTTGCCGAGGGCACTGTAGAGCGCGCCGGTGAGGTGTGTGCCGCCGAGCGCGTAGGTGATTTCCAATGAGTCTGCGAGAAGATCTGCGCCGCGCTTGACGGTGTCGGGGTCTTCGCTGGACACGTCGGCGGTGAAGGCCAGTCCGCGCGAGCACGCGACGCGCAGCCCGGCGTCGGTGAGTTGCCGTCGGGTGGCTTCGACGTCGAGGTTGAGCGAGTCGTGCAGGGAGAATTCGAGCAACTGGTAACCGGTCTTCTTGGTCTGGGTGATGGCGCGTGTCACCGATTCGGCGGAGGTGTCGCCGGCCCAGACAAGGGCGTGGATGCCGATGGGGTTGGTGGGGTTCATGACGTGAGGCCTTCTGTTGGTGGAAATGCGGAGGGGCGGTTCAGGCGGCGATGGTGCCTGTGATCAGGCCGACGATCTCTTCGCCGGTCGTCTCGGTGGTGCGACGCCCGCCGACGCAGCGGCCGGCGCGCATGACCCAGACCTGATCTGACAGGCGCAGCACCTGTTCGAAGTTGTGACTGATGAGCAGGACGGCGTGCCCGTCGTTGCGGAGCCTGCGGATGAGTTGTTCGACCTTGGCGGTTTCTTGAACGCCGAGGGCTGCGGTCGGCTCGTCCATGATCACGAGCTTGGAGCTGAAACTGGCGGCTCGGCAGATCGCCACCGCTTGACGCTGGCCGCCGGACAGGCGCCGCACCCGGGAGGTGACTGCGGGCACGTTGACGGCGAGGGTGGAGACCATCTGCGCGGCGTCACGCTTCATCGCGCGTCGGTTGAGCAGCGCGAACGGGCGCTTGCCGTAGACCTTTTCGCGGTTGAGGAACAGGTTTTGCCACACGGTCAGGTCCTCGACTAGCGCGAGGTTCTGGTGGACGGTTTCGATGCCGGCGTTGCGGGCATCGTCGGGTGTGTGGAAGTGAATGACGTTGTCGTCGAAGGTGATGACTCCGGAGTTCGGCCGGTGAATACCGGAGACGCAGCGGACGAGGGTGGATTTTCCGGCGCCGTTGTCGCCCACCAGAGCGGTGATCTCGCCGCGCCGCAGGGTTAGGCTGACGTCTCTGAGAGCCCGGACGGGTCCGAAGGAGAGGGATACGTCCTCGACGCGAAGCAGGTCGGTCGCGGTGCGCGGGGTTGCCGTTGAGTCGATTGTCATTTTTGGAACCTCGATAGGAGGGCGGCCAGGATCACGACGATGCCGACGGACAGGGGCTGGTAGAACTGGGAGACGCCGAGCAGGGTCAGGCCGTTGGTCAAGGCGGTGAGTAGCAGGGCGCCCAGCACGGGCCCGACGATGCTGCCACGTCCGCCGACAAGGCTGACGCCGCCGAGTACGACCGCAGCGACCGAGTTCAGCAGGTAGGCCGTGTTGGCTGCCGGTTCGGCGGCGCCCACCCGGGAGACGAGCAGGATCGCCCCGAGTCCGGCGAGCAGGCCCGCGATGGTGTAGACGGCGAGCTTGACGCGGCCGGTTCGGACGCCGGTGGCGGCGGCCGCTTCGGCCGACCCGCCGGTGGCCAGGACGTGGGTGCCGAACCTGGTGCGGAAGTACACCACGTGCGCTATGACCGCGACGACCGCCGCGATGATGAAAGACCAGCCCAGCACGCCGATTCCACCGCTGGAGAGTTTGAGCAGTGTCGAGTTGATGACGGTGGTCGGCTTGCCGTTGGAGATGATCAACGCAGCACCGGATGCGGCCGACAGCGTCCCCAGTGTGGCGATGAAGTCGGTGATCTTTCCCTGCGAGACGAGTAGCCCGTTAGCAACGCCGAAGGCGAGGCCGGCGAGCAGCGCGATGACACAGGCCAGCGCGAGGTTGCTGCTGTGCTTGTAGGTCAGGCCGAACGCCACGGCGGCGAACGTCATCACCGATGCGACCGACAGGTCGATGCCGCCCGTCGTAATGACGAACGTCTGCCCGACGGCGAGCACGATCAGGATCGCCGACGCCGTCAACATCGCCTCGACGTTGCCGGTCGACAGGAACGTCGAGTCCGCTGACTGGAAGACGATGATCAGGACGATCAGGCCGACCAGTGATGCCCATTCGGCCCAGAACCCGATGTCTTTCAGCCGGGCCAGTGGCGACTCTTTGAGCACCCCGCCCTGGGGGCTGATCGCGTCGGCACTGTCTAGCGGTGGCCCTTCGGCGGGCGTGTGTACGTGTGTCATGGCATTGCTCCCTCGACCTCTCGCACCGCTTACTTGGACAGCTCGGCGAACGGGTCGCTGTAGCTGCCGAACGGCTTCGGGGTGGCAGCCAGGGCCTTGGCCGCATCAGGCTTCGTCACCAGCTCCACCGGCGCGGCGACATTGGTCGGCAGGGTCTTGCCAGCGTTGGCTGCCTTGCACGCCTCGACACCCATGGCGCCGATCACGTAGGGGTATTGCGCCACGACCGCATCGAGCTCACCGTTCTTGACGGCAGTCAACGCGTCCTTGATCCCGTCCACGCTGATGACCTTGACCTTGCCCGTCTTTCCGGCCGAGGCGATCGCCCGGGCGACGCCCAAGGCCATGTCGTCGTTGGCGACGAAGAAGCCACCGAGGGACGGGTTGGACCGCAGCACGGTCTGAGCCTGGGTCAACGCTTCCTGACGGTCCCAGTTGGCGGCGACCGTCTGACCGAGCTTGATCGAGCTGGCGCCGGCGATGCCCTGTTGGAAACCGGTGATCCGCGCGCCGCTGGTCACATCACCCGCGGTGCCGCCGATAGCGACGACGGTGCCGCCGTTGGGCAGCAACTTGACCATCTGGCCACCGGCCAGCTTGCCGGCGGCGATGTTGTCGGTGCCGATGTAGGTCGCCAACGTGGCGTTGGCGCTCTTGGCTGCCGCCGCATCGACCGGCGAGTCAATGTTCACGATCGTCTTCTTCTTCGCCGCCAGCTGAGCGATGCCCTGGATCAGGTTCGTCCCGCTGATCGGGTTTACCACGAAGCACGAGTAGTCCTGGTTGGCCAGCGCTGCCAGCTTGTCGGCCTGGCCGGTGGTATCCGTGATCGAGTTCGCCGCCTGCACCTCGACCGACACGCCGGCCGTCCCGGCCTTCTCCTTGATTCCGCTCTCCATGGACTGGAAGAACGGATTGTCCAGTCCCTTGATGACGACGGCGACCTTGCTCGACCCCGAACCTGACCCGCCGCTCCCGGACGAGCCGGACTTCGCGGAGGAGCAGGCGGTGAGCGCGAGCGCCGCTGCAGCAGCGGCCGCTACCGGCAGGGTCCAGGACTTCGATGACAGATGCATGACTACTCCTCAGGTGGGTTCTGACTAGCGTTGACATGACTTTAGACTAAGATTGAGCAAAAGCAAGAGTTGATGTAACATAAGTTCAATCTCATCGTCGAGTGACCGAGCTGAATGGGATGACATGGCCTCAGCAATCGCGGGATCGGCAAGCCGTACGGGACCGGCGACCGACTTGTTCGGCATCCTGGCCCTATTCCGCGTCGGTCATCCGCTTACTCGCGCGGACGTGGTCCGTGGCAGCGGCCTGTCCAGGGCAACGGCGAATCAGCGGCTGGATGCCTTGATCGCGGCCGGTCTGGTGATCGCCGCAGAACCAGCAACCTCGACCGGCGGCCGGCCACCCGGATTGTTCGCCTTCAACCGCGACCGAGGGGTGCTGCTCCTCGCCGACCTCGGCGCGAGCGCGATGCGATTAGCCCTGTGCGATCTCGCCGGCACGATCCTCACCGAGGTCGAGGAGCGGATCGATGTCTCAGACGGCCCCGTCGTCGTGCTCAAGCTGGTCAGCGAACAGTTTGCGAAGCTACTCGCCGGCACCGGTCACCAGACCACGGACGTGCTCGGGATCGGACTGGATGTGCCCGGACCCGTGGACTTCGCCAGCGGCCGCGTAGTGAGTCCGCCAATCATGACCGGCTGGGACCGATTCGACCTTCCCGGGTGGTTCACCGGCACCTACGACTGCCCAGTCGTTGTCGACAAGGACGTCAACGCGATGGCCCTCGGCGAGCACCGATCCAGCTTTCCCGACGTATCGCATCTGATGATGCTCAAGGTCGGAACTGGCGTCGGCAGCGGACTCATCGCCGACGGCAAGGTGCACCGCGGGGCAGACGGCGCGGCAGGCGACATCGGGCACATCCAGCTGACACTTCCCGATGAAACCGGTATCGAACCGCTATGCCGCTGCGGCAATCATGGCTGCGTGGAGGCCTACGCCGGCGGCTGGGCCATGGCCCGCGACCTACGCGCCAGCGGCAAGGACGTCCACACCGTCGATGACGTGCTGCGCTGCTTGCAGACCGGCGACGTCACCGCACAACAGCTGCTCCGCAGAGCCGGCCGGATCCTCGGCCGCGCCGTCGCCGACGCCGTCAACCTGTTCAATCCGCGGATCATCGCAGTCTGCGGACAGCTTGCACACACCGACGAACAGCTACTGGCTGGCATCCGCGAGATCGTCTACCAACGATCCCTGCCGCTCGCGACCCGCAACCTTCAGATCGTGCGCAGCGAACTAGACCCCCGCGCCGGCCTGGTGGGGCTGGCTGCCCTTCTATCGGACGAGATCTTCTCCCATGAACGTCTCGGCAGCCTCATCAACCGGTAACGCTCATAGCCGCGCGTGGGCGTCGTGGCGATCGCGTGCATCTTCGGCGATCAGGTGTGTCTCGCGGTCATTGATTCACGATTCACCGAGACCTCGCCAGCCCAGACGCGGTAAGGCGCTCAGGCATGACGACACGCTGAAGGGCTACGTCGGCGCAACTCAAAGGAGCAGGGCGTCGCGAGCTTCGCGACCGACCGCAGGGCCGCGGCGCCCGGTTGGCCCCTGATGCTCTTGATCGCGATCACCCGCAGTGCACTGAGGAATTCATCGACGCTCGCTCCTGCTAGGAGCGAACGTGCCTTATCGTTCGAGCTCTTGTCGTGCGCGGTCGACGAGCAGCTGTGCCGACTTCACCGCGCTGCGGGCCCGCTGCGGAGGAATGGTGAGAACGCCGTAGTGAGCCTCGTCCTTCAGATCGATAAGTCGAACGAAGGTGACAGCCAGCTTCTTGCCGTCAGGTGTGGCCTGCTCGAGCAGAGCGGCAGCGGCGCGATGATCCTCCCCGCGGTGTATCTGGTTGAGGCGACAGGCGCAAATGGCGTCTGAGGCCGCGATGCCCGCCAGAACTGCCAAACCCGCCGAAACGCCTGGCATCTCGAACCGATCTGGCTCCTCAAGCACCAGCTCCGCTACCTCCAGGTAAGCTTCACCTGCACGCAGACGCACGCGCGCATTCTCCAGACTTGCTGGGCGCGTGCGCCGTGGCTTAGCCACGAGTCGGCCGACTTATGGGCCACACCGTGAAGACACCCGACTTCATCAACTCGATCCCCTCACGCTCGACCTCCACGAACAACGGCTCGCTGTCGCCGTGAGGGTGCCGCCAGTCCTGGAAAGAGACATCGACGACTTGTAAAGCATTTCCGGTCCATCCTTGGACTAGCTGTCGTAGACGGTCGATCTGCTCCTCCCATTGGCGTGCCGCGTCGATCTCGCCACTAGACGCGATGAACTCATCGAGTGCCTCCGCGACCTGCGAACTGAGACGTGTCTTGGCGCGCGGCGGCTTCTTCTCGCCTGGGAAGGGTGGGTGTACAAGGAGAAGGTCTATGTCACTCGACTCATCGCCGTCGCCGCGGGCAGCTGAACCGAACACGTTGGCGTAGAGCGGGTGTGGGCGCCAGCGCAAGAGTTCTGCACGAAGACGTTTCCAAAGTTCCGGTCTGAGTTCGGCAAGAGCACAGGCGACACTGGCGGCAATATGATCGCGGTTGAGTTCGTGAACTTGGTTACGGCCCATCAACGTTGCGCGCACGATGCCCTGCTCGGCGAGTCGTGCAAGGCTGCGGCGTATCCCGATTTCGGAGCCGCGGACGGCCTGCTGCGCGACCTGACCGACAGTGAGTGGCTTGCCGGCCACAGCGAGCACCGCCAGCACCGTGCCGTCCAGCGTAGCTGTCACCGCTCGTGTCGGATCAGATAGGTCCATAGCTAAAACCATAGCAACCGATGGTTTTAGACAGCTTGGGTCTAACGACGGTGAAGGTCAAGCGCTCGACGCTTGGCCGATTTGGCGCGCCGTCCGAGCAGCCGGGCAACGGCAGCCAAGCGCTGAGGTCAGCCCCCGTGACGAACGCGATAGCTCAGATGGAGCACCCGGTCACCCCGGATGACGACGTCGGGATCCTCCAGCAGATGCTGCGCGTCGACCGACCCGAAGTACCGCTTGCCGGAGCCGAACACCACGGGAACGACGTCCATCGCGACTTCGTCGACCAGGCCGAGGGCCAGGGCCTGCCCGCCGACCTGGCCTGCCGCGACCGCCACGTCGCGCTCACCGGCGAGTTCCTTCGCCACAGTGATTGCCGCGCCCACGTCGTCGACGAAGCGGCAGGACGCCTCGGGGTGCCAGCCGTCCGGCCTCGGCCGGTGCGTCACGACGACGATGTGCTCGCCGGCCGGCGGGGTGCCCTCCCACCCGTTGGTCAGGTCGAACAGGTGCCGCCCGATCACGGTTGCCCCGATGCGCTCCCACATAGGGCGCACGTAGCCGATCGAGGCCTCGGACACCTTGAAAGGCCCGCCGTCCACGATCTCGGCGCCGCCGTTGAAGTACCACTCGAACAGCGGACCGACGTCGTCGTCGGGGTCGGCGATAAAGCCGTCGACGGACACCACCGCGTGCATAATCACAGTGCTCACATCTGGATCATGCCCGGTGGGCCGGGCCGTGGGCTAGCGCGCTATCCAGCGGCGCGCCACGATGACCACCCTCGCGGGCCAAGAAGGAAGCTAAGCGATCTGGGTCAGAAGCCAAACCGCGTCAGGCCGCCCGGCTCCGTCGACGAAACCACGATCGCCGAGCGCGGCTCGATGCGGTAGACGTTCCAGGGCGGCGACCCTTGCGACGGTGCGTTGAACGGGGCAGTGATTCCCGACCCGCTCTCGTCGAGCTCCGCAGGCCAACCCTGATCTGCCCAAGCCCTCGCAATACGC
>JAVEES010000018.1 GCA_030840285.1 Pseudonocardiales bacterium | reverse complement strand
GCTGGAACAGCGTCTCATCGTCCCAGTTCGGGTACGCGGCTGCCAAGCGGTCGCAGATCGCGTTGTGTTCGAGCGCGAAGACGGTCTGCAGCATCGCGACGCCCAGCCAGAATCCTGGTATCAGAGTCGGATTGTGAGCGGGATCGGTGGGATAGGGCTGCAGGCCGTCCTCGATCGTGAGCTTGCCGCCGCTGTGTGAGCGCAGCATGTCCTGCTCGGCGAGGCTGCCGCCGTACAACTGCGAACCATCCCACCAGTGCGTGAGGATATTCGTGTGCGTCGGCGGCAGCGTCGAATGTGGCGCCGCGGTCGGATCGCTCGGTGACCGCAGGATCGTGATATTGGGGTCCGGCCACGGATCGTCTGCGGCCCGCGGCAAGATCCACGGATTGTCGGTCGGGCTGCGTCCGTGCTTGAACCAGTCGCGGATCATGAACTGCAACCAGGCGGCGATCAGGGCGTTCCCGGCGGTCGCCGGGATGAGGGCGTCGCGAGTCATCAACCGGCGGCTGATCTCACGGGGGTTGGGCTCGAGAATCTTTTCCGGGCCGTCGGGCCAGGTTTCCTCGATGGGCACGTTGCGGCCGAAGCGGGTATTGGCCATGCCCATCGCTGGATTCTGCAGGTTGTTCCAGCTGCCGTCAGCGGTCCGCTCGGTGAGCACGCGGGGACTGTAGGGGGCGGGCTGCGCCCCGCCGACGGAGGGCTGGGCGGTCGTATCATAGAGATTCTTCTGCCGCATGATGTTGCGAAGACCGATGAGGACGAGCAGCCCGAGTGCTTGCGGAACCCGATACCAACCGCGCTTCAGATCGATTCTGTGCATGACCCGGTCATAGATCCGCCAGCCGACGCCCTGGCGGTAGGACGAGCCCTGTGCGACCCGCTTGCGGGGTTCGGTCATCGTTGCTCCTATGTCTGAGGGGCGGTAGTGGCAAGGCCTGCGAGGAAGGCGAGGGCTTGCAGACCGGGCAGGAAGAAATACGCTCCGCCCTCGGTCGTGACGAATGCGGGCAGGTCGCGGTAGCGCGTACGGATCGGCCGGCCTTGAACCGTGAAGGACGTCGCTCCGTCGGCTCGCACGCCCGAGATCGGATCGATGTCGTCGTAGAGCCCGTTGAACTTCGGGTTGTTGATCCAGCTGTGTTGCACGAACTCGTACTGCCGCGACAGGTTGGCGTTCAACGCGATGAAATGCAGGCCGACCGCTTCCATCCCGTCGCTACCTGTCCCGAACTTGCGCCCACGTCGCAACAGCCGATGCCGGTTCGTGACGGAGTTGTGCTGGGCCTGGCCGTCGATGAAATCGCGCGGGTTGGCCCGCCGTACGTGGGCGCCCAGTGGACATCCCACTCCGTCCGGATCCTCCTGCGCGTAGCCGAAGTCGTTCGCCAGCGACAGCTCGGCACGGTCGCCGTCCGGGCTCAAGGCAAGCGGCGCACCGCCGGCCCATCGGCCCACGAATTTCGCGGCGACGCTTGCCGCATCCGAACCGGTCGCTCCGGCCGCCTGGTCAAGATAGGCACGGAATCCGGCCACATCCTGGCGCAGCGAGCGAAAGACCAGATAGGTGCCGTTGCGGCCCAGGTCAGCGGTGTTGGCGGCCCGATTCGTCGAGGGGTCGACACTCGGCAGGACGTGACCGGGATCAGCTGCCGCCGGCAGGACCGGGCGGTCGGTCAGATTGCCGTAGGCATTGGGATAGCCGAGCAGGAACTCCCCCAACTCGACCGCAGTATCCGCGGTTGGGCGGGTGGCCGACGCGGAGGACAGTTCTGCTATGAAGGGCTGCGATATCCCGTCGCGGAACCCGAACGGTTCGGTCTCTGACCACTGTTGGGTATCCAGGCGAGCGGCCGTCGTGAGGCCCAAGCGGTCCGCCGCGGCGTCGATCCCCGATGTGTGCTCATCAAGTTCCGTCGAGGTAGCCGCGAAACACAGCACGAGAACGTCGATCTGAGGATTTCGCGGTCCGCCCCACGACCACCTGCTCGGATCGTGGTCATCGATATCACCCAGAAAGTGGCTGCGGGCTGGTGTGGTCATTCCCGCCGTGAACTCCTGGGAGAAGAGCGCGAGCTGATCCTGATTCAATCCCAACCCGGCCAGACCGCTCGATGTCAGCGCGACCTGGGTGACGATGCTGACGTTGCGCTGGTCGGCCCGGGTAACGGCCGGCAGCAGCGTGGACAGAAAGGCCGATCCAGCCGAGCCATTTCCGAACGCATACATGAGGTAACGGGCGTACCCGAGGGAGGTGTAACCCGACTTGACGAAGCCCTGGACGTCGGCGAGATCCAGGCTCGGCACCGATGCGGTCCTCATAAGCGGGCCAACCACCGGGATGCCTCTTCCTCGTCCAGGGCTTGGGTGAGGCCCAGCCGGACCTGCGCATTGTTGTTGATGTTCGACGCGCTCAAGTCCGGGTAGGCCGAATACGTCACCTGGGTCAGAAGTTGATGACAGCGCAGGTAGTTCTTGAAGAGCTCCTCCTGGCGAGCGCCGTCAAGGAAAAGCCACCGGGTGCGCGGGTAGCCCAGGCCGTTTCCGAAGACCGCATTCAGACCCCAGGCCACCTTGTCGATGAAGTCGTCCATATAGCTTTCCAGACTGCCGTCGTAATGACTGGCGAAGAAGACCCGCTTGCGATCATCGAGATAGACCCAGCGAGCGAAATGAATCGTCGTGACACCAGCCAGTGACTCGTGATTGAAGACGTGCCGGGCCGCCAGATTGATCGCCCCGAGAACCGCTCGGATCGTGATGCGACGAAACAGGCCCGGCCGCACCGATCCGACAGCGATGAACGGGTTGTACGCGACGTGGTCCTCCTGCGCACGCAGCTGTTCAAGGGCAGCGGGGTCAGGCAGGTCGGTGAAGACGACGTCCGAGCGTTCATGCCGGCGCAGTGCGATCAACCAGAACGGTAGCCCGATCAACAGCAGCGGGCTGGCGAGGCCGAGCAGGAAAAGGACGGTCAGCAGTACCGCTTTCGACCGCGCCCGCCACCACAGCGGCGGTGCCGGCGGCTCGCTGATGGCGAAGGTCAGCGACGCGGTGGCGCCGACGAAGCCGCGCAGTCGGCGGTGCACCTCCACCGCGGACGCTGCTGCCAGCTCGCCGTGGTGCGCATCGAGATAGTTCTCCAGCGCATCCCTGAGCCGGGCGTCGTCGACGATCTCTTGTGACGAGCGGCCAACAGCATTGACGTACGCCGCCGCCGACGCGAGCGTGTGGTGGCAAAGCCACCGGTGCCGCTCACGGGCGCTGGACCCGGGCGGATAGTCGAGGCAGCACCCGAAGGCCGTATCCAGCTCGGCGGAGGCGAAGCACGCCAGCTCCCGCAGATGCGAGCGTTGCGAACCATCCACATCGGCCATGTACAGCAGCGTTTCCGCCACATCGGTCCCGTCCGGGAGCGTTACTGCGGGCAGCAGCGTGAACCGTGCGAAATGCACGCCGTCCAGGCCTGAAAGCGCGCTGCCCCCGGCTGTCACCGACGCTTGAAGCCCTGCCAACGCGGCGACAGCGGCATCGTGCGAGCCCGGCCGCAACGGGGCTCGGATGGTAACGGCTGACTGGTATGGCATCGGCGCGTCACACCTCGTCGAACATCTCGTGTCCGGTCGGCTCGACGTGCTCGACGCGGTTCATCGACTGACGCAGCGTCGCCAGCTCGTGGTACATCCGGAACCGGGCGCGATTGGAATTACCCAGGGGCCTGTGAGCGGGCAACGAGTGCCACGGATTGAATCTCAGCGCGTCGGCGAATCTCAGCTGCGCGTCGGAGTCGAACCGCTCGGCGTGCAGGCGCAACGTCGCCACCGGCACGTAAGGCGACAGCTCTTCCGGCCATTTCACCGTCGCGTCTTCGATCGGCATCAGGTGAGGGTCGGTCTGTACCTGGACCATGAAGTCGAAACTCCAGTCGCCGCGGCGAACGGTGTCCAGCATCGCATCACGCAGATAGTTCTCCCCCGGCCGGACCGGAATCCTCGTCCGGGGAGGCGACTGCGGCTTCAGCGAATACTGCACCGCCTGCCCGTCACCGAGCAGGAACGGAACGTTGCTGTAGTACTGGATCTCGAGCGGGTTTGCATGCACCGGTGAATACAGCAACTGCATGAACAAGTGGAGTAGATGGGTATCGAAGGGCGCGATCGCATAGCCGATCGGTGCTTTCGCGCGGACCCATTTCTGCAACTTCGCATTCTCTACAATATTGGGAGTCACAAAGCTTGCCGGACTGACCATGATCAGATCTTGGGTCTGGCGCTCGTCGGCCATCAGCTTCTCACCTGGCACCCCCATCACCTTGATAGCCACCGAGCACTGGCCGAAGTCCTCGATGTCGGGTGGCGCATAGGGGCCAGGCCCCGAGAACCGGACCCACGCCGGGTAACTCGCGGGCACCGCGAACAATCCGCGAGCGACGTTTGCCGGCAGTCCATCAAGGACGGTGAAGTCAGCTCGCAAGACACCGAACGTCTTGGTATTGCCGAAGCGCTGAGCGCCGCCTGGCAACCAGTTCTCGCGCGTGAACAGGGTGATCTCGTCGATGATCGATTGGATGTAATCTTCTTCGCCGTCAAGTTGCCCTTCTTCGGCGAGCTGCAGCTTCTCGTCGCGACGTCGCTTGTTCTGCAGGGCCTGTGCCCAGGCGAACAGGCGGGGACGCACCCAGCGATCGAACTGCGGACGATAAAGAAACTCGAACCGGCGTTCGACCCGCCAGAGCAGAAGGATCGCGTCGCTCAGCGGACGGATGATGACGTAGGTAAGCAAGCCTTCTGGTTTCAACGCTGTCGCCAATCGACGTCGTTGCCGGCGGCCGGTCAGCCGTCCACGGACGACACTGAATATGGCCCGAATCGCGACCCAGGAGTGCCCCCGAATCTCCACGCAACCAATGCCAATGCGGTATTAACGGCCGATATTGTCGTCGTTGTTATGGCGGCGCGTCGAGGAAGTTCCTTGCGAATGCCTCCGATCGCCGCGCACACGGTATCCGAGGCGTGAATGGCTACGGCCGCTCGCGTTGCGCGCGCTAATGGTTCGCCGCGTAGTAATAGAAGATCGGCGCCGATCAGCACGGTGCGGATGCCGAACATGCGGAAGGGATACGGTGCAAGGGACTGCACGTCGGGATCACCGCCGAGTCGACGGATAAGAAAGCTCGGATAGAGCA
>JAVEES010000001.1 GCA_030840285.1 Pseudonocardiales bacterium | reverse complement strand
GACAAGACCAAGACCCACCCCACCCTCAGCGCGTTCACCAGGCAGACCGGCATCAAGGTGAACTACACCGAGGACTACAACGACAACGACGAGTTCTTCGCCAAGGTGAAGCCTCAGCTGTCGGCCTCGGTAGACACCGGCCGCGACACCTGGTGTTCGACCGACTGGATGGTCGCGCGGCTCATCCGCCTGAACTGGGTGCAGAAGCTGGACAAGGCCAACATCCCGAACGCGGCCAACCTCGTCGACACCCTGACGAACGTCGAATACGACCCCGGCCGCCAGTACTCGCTGCCGTGGCAATCGGGCTTCACCGGAATCGGTTACAACCCCAAGGCCACAGGTGGTCGCAAGATCACCTCCGTCGACCAGTTGCTCAACGACCCGGTACTCAAGGGCAAGGTCACGCTGCTCACCGAGATGCGCGACACCATCGGGCTGGTGCTGCTGGCCCAGGGCAAGGACCCCGCGAAATTCAGCGACGCCGACTTCGACGCGGCGATCAAGGAACTCGAGGACGCCAAGGGCCGCGGCCAGCTGAAGGGATTTACCGGCAACGACTACGCCAAGGGGCTCGCCTCCGGCGACATCGCCGCCTGCTTCGCCTGGACCGGAGACATCGTCCAGTTGCAGGCGGACAACCCGAAGCTGGGTTACGCGCTGCCCTCGACGGGTCACATGATCTGGGCGGACAACTTCGTGATCCCGAACAAGGCGCAGCACAAGCAGAACGCCGAGAAGCTGATCAACTACTACTACGACCCGGCAGTCATGGCCAAGGTCGTCGACTATGTCAACTACATCTCGGTCGTCAAGGGCGCGAAGCAAATTCTGGTCAAGGTCGATGCATCCGTCGCGGACAACTCGCTGATCTTCCCCAACGATGCCGTACTGGCCAAGGCTCATGTCTTCCGCGGTCTCTCGGAAGCCGAGGAGACCAAGTACAACAAGGCGTTTCAGGCACTGGTCAGTGGCTGACCCCGCTTTGTGTTCGTTGTCCAAGGAAAGGAATCCTCAGTCATGACCTCCTCCGGCCCCCCTGCCGGCAGCGGTGACCTGACGCTCTCATCGCTGACCAAACGATTCGGCTCCTTCGTTGCGGTCGACGACCTGAGCCTGACGATTCCGCAGGGCTCGTTCTTCGCGCTGCTCGGACCGTCGGGCTGTGGCAAGACCACCACCCTGCGGATGATCGCGGGTCTGGAGGAACCGACGGCTGGTGAGATACGGCTCGGCGATCGCGACATCACCTACGACAAGCCCTATCGGCGGCCGGTCAACACCGTCTTTCAGAGTTACGCGCTGTTCCCGCACATGTCTGTGCGCGAGAATGTCGCCTTCGGCCTGAAACGGCGCGGCGTTGCCAACGTCGCAAAGCAGGTGGACGAGGTGCTCGAACTCACCGAGCTGGGGCAGCTGGCGCAGCGTAAGCCGTCGCAACTGTCCGGTGGCCAGCAGCAGCGGGTGGCACTCGCACGGGCCATCGTCAACAAGCCGGGAGTACTGCTGCTCGACGAGCCGCTGGGTGCGCTGGATCTCAAGCTTCGGCGCCAGATGCAGGTAGAACTCAAGCGGATCCAGACCGAGGTCGGACTCACCTTCGTGCACGTCACGCACGACCAGGAAGAGGCCATGACGATGGCCGACACCATCGCGGTGATGAACTCCGGACGCATCGAGCAGATGGGCAATCCCGCCGACCTGTACGAGAACCCCGTGACCACCTTCGCGGCGAACTTTCTCGGTCAGTCCAACCTCATTCGCTCGGTCGTGAAGGAACGCGTCGCCGAGTCGGTGGTCGCTACCCTGCCGACCGGCATTGCCGTTCGTCTTGCCGGGCACCGCGTACCGGCAGAGGTGAACGAAGTCTGGGTCGGGGTTCGCCCGGAGAAGCTCACGCTGCTCGATGAGCCGGCAGGCCAGGGCGAGGTGCCCGCGCGGGCCAACACGATCGGTGGCTGCATTGTCACCGACGCCAGCTTCATCGGGGTGAGCACCCAGTACCTGGTCAAGACACCCTGGGGCCAGGAGTTGATGGTGTTCGAGCAGAACCAGGGCACCGCCGGCCTGAGCAAGGTCGGCGATCGCGTCGTCCTCTGCTTCGCGCCTGAGCACACGTTCGCGCTCGACGCGAGCCAGGATGCCGACGCGGGCATCGAGCTCGATCCGGAGGCCAGCTCGTGACCTCCGTCGGCAGCGCCTCAGTCGGTGCCGGAAACGCTGTGCCCGGCCAGCAACGCACCTGGCGGCGCAAGGTGTTCGGCGTGCCCTACCTGCTGCTCCTACCAGGTGTGGTCTGGCTGAGCATCTTCTTCATCGTCCCGATGGTGTTTCTCGCTTCGCAGTCGCTGCAAACGGGATCGGTGGAATCGGGTTACCAGCTCACCTTCCACGTCGCGACCTACAGCGACGCAATCCACAACTTCTCCGACCAGCTGATCAGGTCGTTGGTGTATGCGCTGCTGGCGACCGTGCTGGCCCTGCTGATCGGTTATCCGCTGGCGTATGCGATCGCCCTGAAGGCTGGACGTTGGAAGTCCATCCTGCTGGTGATGGTGATTGCTCCCTTCTTCACGAGCTTCCTGATCAGAACCCTTGCCTGGCAGACCATCCTGAGCTCGGATGGACTGGTCACCTCGTTCTTCCGGCACACCGGGCTGCT
Source organism: Pseudonocardiales bacterium (assembly GCA_030840285.1). Lineage (GTDB taxonomy): Bacteria > Actinomycetota > Actinomycetes > Mycobacteriales > Jatrophihabitantaceae > Jatrophihabitans_A. The sequence continues at coordinate 767 of JAVEES010000001.1, read as the reverse complement.
CAGCCTCACGCGTGCCCTGCACCTGACCAACGGAGATCAGCTGCTGAGCTCGCCGCTGGCTGTGGTCACCGGCCTCACCTACAACTTCCTGCCGTTCATGACACTGCCGCTCTTCGCCAGCCTCGACCGGTTGGATCCGCGCCTGCTGGAAGCGGCCGGCGATCTGTATTCCAGGCCGTTCACGGCCTTTCGGCACGTGACGCTGCCGATCTCGATGCCCGGTCTGGTGGCCGGCACGCTGCTCACCTTCATTCCCGCCGCCGGTGACTACATCAATTCCCAGCTGCTCGGCAATCCGAACACATCCATGGTCGGACAGGTCATCGACGCCTACTTCCTGCGGGTACTCGATTACCCCACCGCGGCAGCGCTGTCCTTCACCCTGATGGTCTCGATCCTGATACTCGTGGCCGTGTACGTCCGCAAGGCGGGGACGGAGGAACTGCTCTGATGACGACGATCACCAAGGATCGAGCGCCGCGGCCATCCTCGGCGGCGTCGGGCCGTCGACCGGCGGTGCGGCGCCGCCGCGCTCCGTGGGTGGTGCTGCGCGAGAACATCGTGTGGGTCGCGGCAACGGCGGCTTTCGTCTACATGTTGCTGCCCAACCTGGTCGTCGTGCTCTTCTCCTTCAACAAGCCCAACGGCCGCTACAACTACACATGGACGAGATTCTCCTTTGATGCATGGACGAATCCATGCGCGGCCCCGGGCATGTGCCAGGCGCTCTCGCTCTCGCTCAAGATCGGGCTGGCGGCCACCGTCGT
>JAVEES010000412.1 GCA_030840285.1 Pseudonocardiales bacterium | reverse complement strand
GCGGCCACGTTGTAGGCGAACGCCCAGAACAGGTTTCCCTTGATGGTGCCAAGGGTGCGCCGGGCCAGACGCACGGAGTCTGCGACGACGAGGAGATCGCCGCTGACGACGGTGATGTCGGCCGCGGCCATCGCCGCATCCGTTCCCGTTCCCATCGCGATCCCGAGATCCGCCGCCGCGAGGGCTGCGGCATCGTTCACCCCGTCCCCGACCATCGCCACAGTGCGCCCGGACTCTTGGAGGGCGCGGATCAGGTCGAGTTTGCCCTGTGGGGTAGCCCCGGCGTGGATTTCGTCGATACCGGCCTCGGCGGCGATCGTCCGGGCGACGCCGAGGTTGTCGCCGGTCAGCAGCACGGGACGCAGGCCGAGCGCGCGGAGGCGCGAGATCGCTTCGACGCTGGTGTCCTTGATGGTGTCTGCAACCGTGACGATGCCGCGCAGCTCTCCGTCCCAGGCGATCGCGATCACCGTGGCTCCGCTTTCCTCCGCCGCGGCGATTTCCTCTGCCCTGGCGGTGGGAATCGTGATCGACCATTCGGTCGACAGCCACGATGCGCGGCCGGCTACCGTGAGGTGCCCGTCGACGAGTGCCTGCACGCCCTGCCCGGCGTGGGCCGTGAACGACTCGGCATCCCGAATCTCGAGGCCCTGGGCTCGCGCATGGCCGAGGATCGCGCGGGCGACCGGATGCTCGGAGCCGTGCTCCACCGCGGCGGCGAACTCGAGTACATCCGCGGCCGCCGCGTCGCCCAATGCCTGCACCTGCCGGACACTCATCATGCCGGTAGTCACCGTGCCGGTCTTGTCGAGAACAATGGTGTCGATTGTGCGGGTCTGCTCGAGCACCTGCGGCCCGCGGATGATGATGCCCAGCTGCGACCCGCGGCCAGTTCCGACCAGCAGGGCGGTCGGCGTCGCCAAGCCGAGCGCGCACGGGCAGGCGATGATCAGCGTGGCCACCGCGGCGGTGAATGCGAGTTCCACCGAGCCGCCAAAGATCAGCCAACCTGCGAACGTCGCCAGCGCCAGACCGATGACCGTGGGAACAAATATGGCCGAGACCCGGTCGGCCAGGCGTTGCGCTTCGGCCTTGCCGCTCTGCGCTTCCTCGACGAGACGGGCGATGCGAGCAAGCTCCGTATCAGCTCCCACTCGCGTGACCTCGACCAGAAGCCGCCCGCCGACGTTCACGGTCGCTCCGACCACCCGGTCACCCGGACCGACTTCGGCCGGGACGGACTCACCGGTGAGCACGCTCAGATCGACCGCCGATGCGCCGTCGACGATGAGACCGTCCGCAGCGATCTTCTCCCCCGGCCGCACGACAATGGTGTCCCCCGGAACCAGGGATGCCGCCGAGACCCGGGATTCGACGCGGCCCCGAAGCACGGCCGCATCCTTCGCCCCCAGCTCAAGCAGCGCACGAAGGGCCGCACCGGATTGCCTCTTCGCCCGCGCCTCAACGTAACGCCCGGCAACGATGAAGACGGTCACCGCTGAGGCGACCTCGAGATAGATCTCGCCGGCACCCGGCCTGGGCTGCCCGAACAGAGCGAAGGTCATGTGCATGCCGGACTGGCCAGCCACGCCGAAGAACAGCGCGTACAGTGACCAGCCGAACGCGGCAAGGACGCCGACGCTGACGAGGGTATCCATCGTGGCCGCACCGTGCCGGGCGTTCACGGCGGCGGCTCGATGGAACGGCCACGCCCCCCACACCACTACCGGCGCGGCAAGCGTGAGGGCGAGCCACTGCCAGTCGGTGAACTGCAGCCCCGGAATCATCGACAGCAACACGACTGGCACCGTGAGCGCGGCGGAGACGATCAGGCGGTGCCGCAGCCCGAGCACCTCCCGATCCACCGCGAGGACCGAGCCTGATCCCGCGGTCGCGGCGGGCGGGGCCGGGACTGTGGCGGTGTAGCCGGCGGCCTCGACCGCGGCGATCAGCGCGGCGGTCTCGACACCGTCGGCGCGGACGCGTGCCTTTTCCGTGGCGTAGTTGACGGTGGCCGTGACGCCCTCGATGCGGTTGAGCTTTCGCTCAATCCGCGTCGCGCAGGAGGCGCAGGTCATGCCCCCGATCTCGAGGGCGACATCGGTCGTCGTCATCCTCAGGCTGAAACGAGCGAGTAGCCGGCCTCGGTCACCGCGCCGCGGATCGCCTCGGGGTCGATCGGCTTGGAGCTGACAACCATGACGCGGGAGGTACCGCCCGCGTTGAGCGCGACCTTAACGTCCTCCACCCCGTCCAGGGCGGAGACTTCCTCGGTGACGCTGGAGACACAGTGGCTGCAGCTCATGCCGTCCACGAGGTAATGCTCACGAATGACGTCCTCACCGACAACGATTGCCGCCTCGGCGTGATCGGTGCCAGCGTGGTTCCCTGTGCCGCAAGAGCACGCATGGTTCTTGTCGGTCAGACCTAGCTCGTTTCCGGTGGTGGGGTTGCACATGGTGTCTTCCTTCTCCTGTGGTGAATGACGGGTAGTGGAGCTTCAAGAACGGACGAGCCGCGCGATTGCGGCGAATGCCTCGCCGATTTTTTCCTCCGCGACGGCCCCGCCTTCCGCTGCCGCTTCGGCGACACAATGGCTCAGATGGTCTTCAAGCAGGGACAGTGCAACAGTCTCGAGGGCCTTCGTTGCTGCGGAAACCT
>JAVEES010000430.1 GCA_030840285.1 Pseudonocardiales bacterium | reverse complement strand
ACCACCCAGAAGAAGAGGATGTCGTAGCCCGTCACCAGCACCGAGGTCGGATAGAACTTCTTCAGATCAGGGGTCTGTTCGGGCCAGCCAAGCGTGGAGAACGGCCACAGCCCCGAGGAGAACCAGGTGTCGAGCACGTCGCTGTCTTGCGTCCAGCCCTCTGACTCGTCCGGCCTCTCATCGTCCGGGCCCAGGCACACCATCTCGCCGTTCGGGCCGTACCAGACGGGGATCCGGTGGCCCCACCACAACTGCCGGCTGATGCACCAGTCATGCAGATTGTCGGTCCAGGCGTAGTAGCGCGACTCCATCTCCGGCGGGCTGATCCGGACGCTGCCGTCACGGACCGCGTCACCGGCGGCCTTGGCAAGCGGCTCGACCTTGACGAACCACTGCAGGCTCAGGCGTGGCTCGATCGGTTCCTTGGACCGTTCGGAATGACCCACCGAATGGACGTACGGCCGCTTCTCCGCAACGATCCTGCCCTGTTCGCGGAGCTTCTCGCGGACCGCGACGCGGGCCTCGAACCGGTCCATGCCGTCGAACTCGGTGCCGGTGCCGGCGATGCGCCCGGTCTCGTCCATCACGGTGAGCATGGCGAGGTTGTGCCGGCGGCCGATCTCGAAGTCGTTCGGGTCGTGCGCCGGCGTGACCTTCACCGCCCCGGTTCCGAACGACGGATCGACATGGGGGTCGGCGATGACCGGGATCCGCCGGCCGGTGAGCGGAAGCTCGAGTTCGGTACCCACCATGGCTGCATATCGATCGTCGTCGGGATGCACCGCGACCGCGGTGTCGCCGAGCATCGTCTCGACCCGCGTGGTCGCCACCACGATGTGCGGCTGGCTGTCATCCAGGCTCCCGTAGCGAAGCGAGACCAGCTCGCCCTCGACCTCTTCGTGGATGACCTCGGCATCGCTGAGCACCGAGCGAAGGTCTGGCGACCAGTTGACCAACCGCTCGGCACGATAGATCAGGCCGTCGTCATACAGCTTCTTGAACATGGTCTGGACGGCCCGAGAAAGCCCGTCGTCCATGGTGAAACGCTCGCGTGTCCAGTCGACGCTGTCGCCGAGACGACGCATCTGAGCCAGGATCTCACCGCCGTGCTGGGCCTTCCACTGCCACACCCGATCGATGAACGCCTCACGGCCCAGCTCCCTGCGGTCGGTACCTTCGGCAGCCAGAGCCCGCTCGACGAGTGCGTGCACCGCGATGCTGGCGTGGTCCATCCCGGGCAGCCAGAGTGCCTCGAAGCCCTGCATCCGCGCGCGCCGGGTGAGCGCATCGATCAGGGTGTGCTCGAAGGCGTGGCCGATGTGGAGGCTTCCCGTGACGTTCGGCGGCGGGATGACGATCGTGAAAGGCGGCTTGTCGCTGCCGGCATCAGCGGTGAAATACCCACGCTCCATCCAGCGCTCGTAGAGCGGACCCTCTACCTCTGCCGGCGCATAGGCGGTCGGCAGGGAGCTGGCGCGGGAATCGGGGGTATCGGTCACCCTTGGATTCTACGGAGTGCGGGCAATCGATCGGCGCGGGCTCTGCTCAGCTCCCGCCGGTTCCCCAGGCAGCCCAGTCGGTGGGCAGCAGTAAAGGTCGCTGGAGTGGCCGACGGGGACCGGGGAGCCGCATTGCTAGAACTGACCGAATGCCCGGCCGGCAAGAATGCTCAGCAACTCGTCGGGATCGCGCTCGATCCCGCGACCGGCGAACCAGGCGCAGACGTTGGCACAATCCCGCTGCAGAAACTGCATTCCGTTGGGGTTGGTGACGATGTCGACCACCTGAGGCAGATCGATCATCACGATTCGGCCGTTGTGGACGAGCACGTTGTAGGCCGAAAGATCGCCATGCGCCTGGCCGTTGGCTGCCAGTTCTTCCATCGCCTGGGACAGTTGAGTGAAGTACTCGGCGAGTTCCGGCCGGCTGGCGCGCACCTCGGCCAGCCGGGGGGCAGCAACCCGATCCGCGCCGATGAACTCCATCAGGATCTCGGTTCCGTCGAGCTGAACCGGATATGGGACCGGCACACCGCGCTGGTAGAGGTCAGCCAACGCCGCGAATTCGGCCGCCGCCCACTGACCGGCAAGCATCTGCAATCCGTAGCGGCTGCGGCTTGCCATCGCGCGCTGATCACGACTGCGGCGCACGGTTCGGCCCTCGAGATAGCCGGCGTCACGATGAAAATTGCGGTGTTCCCGATCGCGATATCGCTTGGCGGCCAGCAAGCTGGTCTGCCCGCCGGGAACCGCGCGCTCGATCAGGTGGACGTCGGCCTCCTTGCCGGTTTTAAGCACGCCGAGTTCGGTGTCGATGGCGGCGTGAGAGGTGATGACCCATTCGGGACGAGGTAACGGTCCGTGCGAACCCTTGACGACCGAGGGCCAGGTGGACCATCGCTGGCCTTGACCAGGCTCGGCCACGCTGCGGTATTCGAACGGGAAGGTCTGACCGGGTACGGCGGAGATGTGCGTGGAGGGTTGTGCGAACGCGTCGTTGAACGACAAGGTAGGTGGCTCCTCGATGAGCGAGGCAGCCGACCGGCGCTCAGCTAGCGGCAACCTCGAAACGATGACAGGGACGCGGAAGATCCCAGAACTTCGCTAGGCATCTCGACGCCTCCTTCCACTCGCAACGGGTGAGCTGACGCACAGCACTATGCCGGGGCTGACGCCCTGCGGGCAAGTGATTTACGGGGCCGGTGATTTACGGGGCCGGTGATTTACGGCGCCGGTGATTTACGGGGCCGGTGATTTACGGGGCCGCGGGTTGGCAGCAGCACAGCGCGAGGCTGTGGGCCGATCCGGGAGCAGGGGTCGCTAGGTCAGGCAGACTTTTCGCGAGGGGTATCGATCTCAGCGCGCGGAACGAGCGTCGGGTAGACGTGCTCGAGCACCGTCTCGGCGGTGATGACGACCTTTGCCACGTCCTCACGGGACGGGACTTCGTACATCGCCGACTGGAGCACTTCCTCCAGGATCGCTCGCAGCCCGCGCGCGCCGGTACCCCGCTTGACCGCTTGGTCTGCGACGGCCTCGAGCGCGTCAGCGGTGAACTCGAGCTCTACGCCGTCCAGCTCGAACAGCCGCGAGTATTGCTTGACCAGGGCATTCTTGGGCTCGGTCAGGATCTCGACAAGCGCATGGCGGTCCAGCGGCCGGACGGACGTGATCACCGGCAGCCGGCCGATGAACTCCGGGATGAGCCCGAACTTCATCAGATCCTCGGGCATGACCTCGCCGAAGACGTCGCGGGTGTCGATCTCGAACTTGGTCTTCAGCTCGGCGCCGAACCCGAGGCCCTTCTTGCCGACCCGCGCCTCGATGATCCGGTCAAGGCCGGCGAATGCTCCGCCGACGATGAACAACACGTTGGTTGTGTCGATCTGGATGAATTCCTGGTGCGGGTGCTTGCGGCCGCCCTGCGGCGGGACTGCCGCCGAGGTGCCCTCCAGGATCTTCAGCAAGGCCTGCTGAACTCCTTCGCCGGAGACGTCCCGGGTGATCGAGGGGTTCTCGGCCTTGCGGGCGATCTTGTCGACCTCATCGATGTAGATGATGCCGGTCTCGGCTCGCTTGACGTCGTAGTCCGCTGCCTGGATCAGTTTGAGCAGGATGTTCTCGACGTCCTCACCGACGTAACCGGCCTCGGTCAGTGCGGTGGCGTCCGCGATGGCGAACGGGACGTTGAGCATCCGGGCCAGCGTCTGGGCGAGCAGTGTCTTGCCCGAACCTGTCGGGCCGAGCAGCAGGATGTTCGACTTGGCCAGCTCGACGTTGGACTCCGCCCGCTTGCCGGTGCTCTCGCCCCCGGCCTGGACGCGCTTGTAGTGGTTGTAGACCGCTACTGCCAGGGTGCGTTTGGCGTCGTCCTGGCCGACCACGTAGGCATTGAGGAATTCGCGAATCTCGGTCGGCTTGGGCAACTCGTCGAAGCTGAACTCGGCCGTCTCCGACAGTTCCTCTTCGATGATCTCGTTGCACAGATCGATGCACTCGTCGCAGATGTAGACGCCCGGACCCGCGATCAGCTTCTTGACCTGCTTCTGGCTCTTTCCACAGAAAGAGCATTTGAGCAGATCGCCGCCGTCGCCTACCCGAGCCACCCGAAGACCATCCCCTCGATACCTGCTGATTGTTGTCGGTTCATGCCCTGTGGTGCCGCCCGGTGCGCGGTCGACTCCTCGAACGCGGCCCGTAGGAGGCAACGTCAGTGGAAAACGCTACCTCCTGCGGGCCGATAAGTCGCTTCTTTAGCCGCGTGTCCCCGATCCGCGGGACTGATGTGACTGGTGAGTCACTCGTCGTTGACGAGCTTGCGGGTCGTGATCACCGAATCGACGATTCCATAGTCCTTCGCCTGGTCGGCGGTGAGGATTCGATCACGCTCTATGTCTAGTTTGACCTGTTCGACTGTCTGGCCGGTGTGCTTCGCGAGGATCTCTTCGAGCAGGCCACGCATCCGGAGGATCTCATTGGCCTGGATCTCGAGATCGGTCACCTGTCCCTGGCCCTCGCCGGAGGGCTGGTGGATGAGGACCCGCGAGTGCTCGAGGGCGAACCGCTTGCCCTTGGTACCCGCAGCCAGCAGGACCGCCGCAGCCGAGGCGGCCTGACCCATGCAGTAGGTCTGGATCTCCGGGCGCACGTAGGTCATCGTGTCGTAGATGGCGGTCAGTGCCGTGAACGAGCCACCCGGCGAGTTGATATAGATCAGGATGTCGCGGTCCGGGTCGGTCGATTCCAGGCAGATCAGCTGCGCGATGACGTCGTTGGCGACCACGTCGTCGATCGGCGCGCCGAGGAAGATGATGCGCTCCTCGAACAGCTTGTTGTACGGGTTGGATTCCTTCATCCCGTAGTTCGTGCGCTCGATGAAGGAGGGCAGAACGTATCGGCTGGAAGCACCGCCCGGAGCGGCACCAAACGGCGAGGCGAACCCGCTCGGGGTGTAAAGCTCACTCATGTTCTGTCTCCCTTATGCCGGCGCCGGCGCGTTTCCGGCACCCATCTGCGTGACGCGGGCGACCACATGGTCGACGAATCCGTATTCCAGTGCCTGCTGAGCCGTGAACCAGCGGTCACGCTCGGAATCGGCCTGGATCTTCTCCAGCGGCTGGCCGGTGTGCTCTGAGTTGAGGCGGTTCATCTCGGCCTTGGTTAGCTTGAACTGCTCGGCCTGGATCGCGATGTCCGAGGCCGTGCCACCGATGCCCGCCGAGGGCTGGTGCATCATGATGCGCGAGTGCGGCAGGGCGTACCGCTTGCCCTTCGCGCCCGCGGTCAACAGGAACTGGCCCATCGAAGCCGACAACCCCAGGGAGTACGTCGCGATATCGCACTCGACGAACTCCATCGTGTCGAAGATCGCCATGCCGGCGGTCACCGAGCCACCCGGGGAGTTGACATAGAGGTTGATGTCGCGGGAGGAGTCCTCCGCGGACAGCAGCAGCAGTTGCGCGCAGATCTGGTTGGCGATCGTGTCGTCCACCGCCTGGCCGAGGAAAATGATCCGCTCGCGCAGCAGCCGGTCATAGACGGAGTCATTGAGGTTCATGCCCGTCCCCGGGCTGCGGGCCTCGATCAAACGCATCGGCTCGGGATCGAAGCGGTGCTGCTCGTACGGAGAACTCACGAGATTTCCTTCCTGACGTCTGGTCTACATCCGACCCTAACGGCACAGGCGGGCCCGGGAGTCCCCAGACCCGCCCGCGTTCGCTCAGGGCGTGAAATACCGAGACCGCTCAGGCATTAGCGTCCTCATCGTCGTCATCATCGGCCAGCTCGGCAGCGAGTTCAGCGTCTTCGAGCGCGGCCTGCCCTTCGGCAGTGTTGAGCGCTGACAGGTCGACGGTGTTGCCCGAGGCATCGGTCACGGTGGCCGACTCGAGGACGGTGGCCAGCGCCTTGTTCCTGCGGACATCGGCCACCAGCGCCCCGATGTTGCCGGCCTGGACGATCTGGTCGGCGAACTCCTGCGGGGCCATTCCGTAGCGCTGGGCCTGTCGAACGATGTACTCGGTCAGCTCGGCATCCGAGACCGACACCTGCTCGGCGTCAGCGATCGCGTCCAGGATGAACTGCGTCTTGACCGAGCGCTCGGCGATCTCGCGGAGCTCTCCGGTGAACTCTTCCCGCGTCTTGCCCTCGGCCTGCAGGTACTTCTCGAAGGCATCATCGTCATGGTTGAGCTGGTGCACGACATCGTGCTCGCGCCAGTCGATCTCGGCCTGCACGGAGGACTCGGGCAGCGGCACCTCGGTCTGCTCGACCAGCAGTTCAAGGACCTTGTCACGGGCCTCGGCGCCCTGGCCGAGCGTCTTGACGCGGCTGATCCGCTCGCGAAGGTCGGCGCGCAGCTCGTCGATGGTGTCGAACTCGGAGGCGAGCTGGGCGAACTCGTCGTCGGCCTCGGGCAGCTCGCGCTCCTTGACGGAGTTCACGGTCACGGTGATGTCGGCGTCCGAACCGGCGTGCTCACCGAAAGCGAGCTTGGAGGCGAACGATGCGCTCTCGCCCGCGGACTTGCCGAGAATCGCATCGTCGAGGCCGTCGATGAGGCTGCCGGATCCGACCTCGTAGGACAGGCCGCTGGCCGAACCACCCTCGACCTCTTCACCGTCGACCTCGGCCTTGAGATCGATGGAGACGAAGTCACCGTCGACCACCGGACGCTCGACCGCGTTCAGGGTGCCGAAACGGGCGCGCAGGGCTTCGAACTGTTCGGCGATCTCCTCGTCGGTGACTTCGGCATCCTCCACAGTCACGGCGAGGTTGGCATAGGAGGGAACGCTGATGTCGGGACGGACGTCGACCTCTGCGGTGAAGGCCAGTTCCTCGTTGTCCTCGAGCTTGGTCACCTCGATGTCAGGCTGGCCGAGCGCCTTGACGCCGCTGTCCCGCACGGCGTCGGAGTACGCCTTGGGAAGCGCCTTGTTGATGGCCTCTTCCAGGACGGCCGCGCGCCCGACGCGCTGGTCGATGATCCGGGCGGGCACCTTGCCGGGGCGGAACCCGGGGACCCTGACCTGCGAGCCAATCGCCTTGTAGGCCTCGTCCAGGCTGGACTTCAGCTCGTCAAAAGGCACCTCGACCGCGAGCTTGACGCGGGTCGGGCTCAGATTCTCGACGGTGCTCTTCACGATTGGCTTCTCGCTCCTTGCGCGTGTCTCTGCCGGCCGCGGTCGCGGCCGCCTCGGTCGTGCGGTCCTTCGATGCTGCTGGTCGGGGTGACAGGATTTGAACCTGCGACCCTCCGCTCCCAAAGCGGATGCGCTACCAAGCTGCGCTACACCCCGGCGCACAACCGACCCAGGACAAGGCCGCAAGTGCTCCGACCGAGAAGTGTACGGGGGTCCTGAGCATCGGCCCGCACACGATAGGCTGTACGCGCACTACCCGGGCCGGCGGAGCGAAATCCTCCCGCCAAACCGGACAATGCGGGCGTAGCTCAATGGTAGAGTCTCAGTCTTCCAAACTGATTGTGCGGGTTCGATTCCCGTCGCCCGCTCACAACGCAAACCCCGCTTTGGGCGTCTGGAAATCCCCGGAAAGGCCCCTCGCAGGGAATTTCCAGGCGCCCAAAGCGGGGGTGTGGGTGGCTGGGACACTCGTCGGCAGGAGGCTTCGCTAGGGGCCCTGGAGGGCGTATCCGACTCCACCGCCTCCGGCGATGGCGCTAATGCCCGTCAGTCCTACTACGGTGACCGGTCGGGTAACGCATTGGCATCCGGTCGTTGCGATGGTTCCATTTCCGACCTCGCCCCAGCCGTTGCCGCCCCACCCCCACACGGTGCCGTCTGATCGGAGCGCGTAGGCGGGTCCTCGGCCGCTGATGGCGGTGATGGCAGTAAGTCCGGCGACCCGCACCGGTGTCGTGACGCAGGTGCATGCGTTGTTCGACACGGTTCCGTTGCCGGCTTCACCGAATCTGTTGTAGCCCCAGACCCAGACCGTGCCATCTGCTCTGAGCGCGGTACTTCCTGAGATCGCGATGATTCCGGTGAGCCCGGCGACCTGGGTAGGTGTTGAGCTGTCGGTTGTGGTGCCGTTGCCGAGGTCGCCGTAGGTGTTGGAGCCCCAGGCCCAAACGGTGCCATCACTTTTTAGTGCGAACGCCACGAATGGTTCCGCGGCAATCGCCGTTACGCCTGCCAGGTTGGGCACCTGCACCGGCGTCAGGCTTTGTGACGGCGTCGGGATGCCGAGTTCACCGTGGCTGTTGCCGCCCCAGCCCCACACCGTGCCGTCAGATCTGAGTGCGTAGCCAGTGCTGTAGCCGGCTGCCACCGACGACGCGTCCGCGAGCCCGGCCACCTGCACCGGTGTCAGGCTGCGTGTTCGGCTTCCGTCGCCCAGCCCGCCCGCCCCGCCCCATGCCCACACGGTGCCGTCTGACCGCGTCGCGTAGCTGTTGTATACGCCGCCGGCCAGCGAGGTTACCGAAGACATCCCGGAGACCTGGGCTGGGGTCGAACTGTTAGTTCGGGTGCCGTTTCCGAGTTGGCCCTCGCCGTTGGACCCCCAGCCCCAAGCCGTGCCGTCCGATCGCACCGCAAAGCCCCCGCCGTTTGCTCCGCTGATCGCCGTTACGCCGGACAGCGAGAGCACCGATTGGGGCACCGCACTGTTCGCGGTGCTGCCGTCAGCCAGCTCACCTTCATAGTTCCTGCCCCAGGCCTGCACGGCGCCAGCCGCTGGCTTGCGGTACACGAAGAGCGACTGGCAGCCGATCAGTACGTTCGGTCGAGACGGCCCCACGTTGATCGCGTACGCGCAAAATTGGTAGTGACCGTTGAGAGAAACGGTAAAGCTCGCGCTCCACCCATGGTTGCCACCGATCCCGAAGACCCGGTTGACATCAGGTCGCGAGGTCGTGGTGAAAGTACGCACCAGGGCCTTGCTCGTCGGCGACTTCTCCCAGATGTCGACCGCCTCGGGCGACGCCACGTTGTCACGGTCGAACGCCCACCCCCGCACATCGACCCGCAACCCGTTTGTGCTGGCCGAGTCAAGGTGACCGGTAGGGCTGAACGTCGGCGTGACCTGAACGCGGCGACAGCCGAGCAGAACGTTGTTTCCCGCCCCAATATTGATGCCATACGCGCAGAAGGTGTCTAACCCGGGCGCGGCGGCAAAGGATGCCGCCCAGCCGTGGACTCCGTTGATCCGGTAGGCGCGATTGACATCAAGACGGGGGACGCTCGTGTACACCGACGCGACAAGCCGCCGCGCGGGAACGGTTTCATAGATGGCCACGTGCTCCTGGGAGCCCAAGGCGTCGCGGTCAAATACCCAGCCGCGCATGCTCGCACCGCCGGCACCGCCCACAACCGAGTCGACCGTCCCTACCGTATCGAAACCGGTTGTCGCATAAGCGGAAAGTGAGACAGACGCGACGCTCGCGAGCACGATCGTCAACACCGCGACGGCCGTCGCGAGCACACGGACACGAGACACCAAATCATCCTTCGACGACCGCGAGGCCCGCGTGCCCAGTCGGCATGCGACCCTGATGAAATTTGCGGCACTCTATCATTACGTGTTCTTTATGTCTCCTCGTCCGAACAGGGCAGCAAACCGACGGAACTGCAGGTCGAGCGACGTTGCGCGATCCCTCCACGATCTGGCGTGGAATTCGTTACCGCAGCTGAGGACGAAGAAGCGAGCCTGGTCGTCCTAGGCGCGCACCGCCACGACCCGGTCGGACGTTTACTCGGCCATGTGACCCAGCTGCGCTGGCTTCTGAAACCCGCTTTGGGCGTCTGGAAATCCCCCGAAAGGCCCCCTCGCAGGGTATTTCCAGACGCCCAAAGCGAGGGGAAACCGCTGGGTTGCGGGCGTGGTTGTCAGGCGGTGGGGTGCAGGGCGGACGTCAGGGTGGTGATCGCCTGGGTGATCGCGGCATCGGCGGCGTGTGTGCCGCGCAGGGCGTTGAGCATCACGAAGTCGTGGATGATGCCCTGGTAGCGCACGGCGGTGACCGGGACGCCGGCGGCGCGCAGCTTGGCGGCGTAGGCCTCGCCCTCGTCGCGCAGCACGTCGGCCTCCCCTGTGATTACGAGCGCGGGCGGCAGGCCGGCCAGCTCCTCGAGTGAGGCGCGCAGCGGTGAGGCCGTGATCTCCGCCCGCTGCGCCGGGTCGGTCGTGTACTGGTCCCAGAACCACTGCATGGCGTCGCGTCGCAGGAAGTAACCCTCGGCGAACTGGTGGTAGGACTCGGTGTCGAAGCTTGCGTCGGTGACCGGGTAGAAGAGCACCTGCTGCACGAAGCTAACGTTGCCGCGCTGCTTGGCCAGCAGGGTGAGCGCCGCGGTCATGTTGCCGCCGACCGAGTCGCCGGCAATGGCGATGCGGGCGGGGTCGAGGTTCTGCTCTGCCCCATGCTCGGCCACCCAGGCGGCCACGGCGTAGGACTCCTCGATCGCAGTGGGGTACTTGGCCTCCGGCGAGAGGCTGTAGTTCGGGAACACCACGGCTGCGTTCGCGCCGACCGCGAGCTCGCGGATCAGCCTGTCATGGGTGTGCGCGTCACCGAACACCCAGCCCGCGCCGTGGATGTAGACGATGACCGGCAGCGGGCCGGTCGCG
>JAVEES010000411.1 GCA_030840285.1 Pseudonocardiales bacterium | reverse complement strand
ACACTCAGGTGCTCCGGAATTCCGGATAGGTAGGCGAATCCCGGTGCGAAGCCGTGAAAGGCCACTACGTGCACCAGGCCCGCGTGGAGCTCGACCACGTCGGCGATCCGCATGTTCCAGATTGCCGCGACGACTGCCAGATCCGGACCGTCGTAGTGGGTCGGCACCTCGACCTTCCGGGTTGCTGGCGCGCTGTCCGGGGCCGGCCGCCAGCCGCGCAGTCCACGAGCCAGCGCGACCGGGTCCTCGACGCCGTCGAAGAGAATCGTCTGGGCACCCGGAACCAACTCCATGCTGGGCGACAGCGAGCCCAGTTCGCGACGGCGGCATGCTTCGCCGTAGTAGTCGCGCACTTGCTGCCCGGTCTCGAATTCCACGAGAAGGGCTCGAGGTCCTGCGGGACGCAGGATGAACGGTTGCGTCATCGGTCGCTGACTACGTGGCCCTTCGACGGCTGATCCTGTTCGGCTCTGAATGCCGAGAGCAGCTCTCGCTGGGCATCGTCGAGGTAGGCGTGCAGTTCCCGAGCGGCCTGATCGAGTTTCTTCCGCTTCAATAGGGTGACTATCTTTCGATTACGCATCAGGTAAGGCTCATGGAACTGCTGCGATCCATGCATCACGTGGAAGGCAAGGCGAAGCTCGGCGAGTAGCCGGTGCATCAGCTCGTCCAACCGTGGGCTGTGTGCAAGGGCGACGATCTCTTGATGGAACTGCAGATCGAGCGTCGCGACCTCATCCCATCGCCCCTCGCCGGCAGCGGCCTCGGCCTGTTCCACGGCGGCGAACACCGGCCCGAGTTCCAGCGGGCCTGCCCGCCCCGCGATCTCGAGGGCCGAGGATTCGATGATCTGACGCAGCAGAAAGAGGTCGGCGACGTCCTCAGCCGTCAGGACGCGGACGAACACGCCCCGGTTCAGCTCGTGGACCACGAGCTTCTCGTGGCCCAGCAGCCGGAATGACTCGCGAAGCGTATTTCGCGAAACACCGAGAGCCTCGCCGATGCTTTCCTCCGACAGCCTGGTGCCGGGTGGGAAGAGACCCGCCGCGATCTGTTCGCGCAAGATCTCACTGACACGATCGGCAGTGCCCAGACGCGCGAGTCGTCGGCGCTCGTTCGCGAGGACCGTGGTAACGGCACGTGTGCTGGTCATGGCATATCTCTCTGTCGGCGCCAGTGCATCCGGGTGAGTGACGATCCTAGCCACATACCCTTAAATTGCCTTCTTGGAGAATTGTTCAACAAAACGATACAGTCACGCAAGCAATCGAGAAGGGTGTCGACCATGGATTCCGCTGCAAACCGCGTCGGGCAACACACTGTTCTGGTAACGGGCTTCGGCCCGTTCGGCAGGCACACCCGCAATCCGAGCGCCGAGCTCGCCCTTGCGCTGGACGGCTCGGTGATTTCAGGCGCCAACGTCGTAGCCCGGCTCTTCGAGACGTCTACCGAGACCGTTGCGGCTGAACTGGCACAAGCCCTCGATGAGCTTTCGCCCAGCCTGCTCATCTGCCTCGGGCTTGCCGCGGGTCGACCGGCGCTGTCGCTGGAGCGGGTAGCGGTGAACGTCCGGGACTTCCCGCTGCCCGATCATGCCGGAGCGATAGTGGTGGACGAGCCGGTGCTCACCGATGGTCCAGCGGCGATCTTCAGCGGATTGCCGGTGAAGGCCATTCTGCGGCAATGGCAGAAGGATGCGGTCCCTGGACATGTGTCCAACACGGCGGGGACGTATCTCTGCAACCAGCTGTTCTACCTGGCCTGCGCACAGGGCCTGGACCGCGACATTGCCGCCGGATTCGTCCACATTCCTGACACTCCGGAGTCCGCAGCCGCCTCACTGACCGACGGAGCCGTACCGGGACCGACAATGAGTATCGACGTGATGGTGAGAGCACTGACGTCGGCGATCGCAACGTGCCTGCAACACGACGGGTCGAAGGTCGTCCTCTCCGCAGGCGCGATGGCATGACCGCCGGACGGACGGTCGATCTGAACTGTGACCTCGGCGAGGGTTATGGTCCCTGGCGAATGGGGGAGGACGACGCCCTGCTCGATATCGTGACGAGTGCCAACATCGCCTGCGGCTTTCACGCCGGCGATCCGGTCATTATGCAGCGAACGGTGCGGTTAGCCGCCGAACGGGCGATCTCCATCGGCGCTCACGTGTCCTATCCCGATCTTCGTGGATTCGGTCGGCGACACGTCGAGCTGTCCGCGCCCGAGCTGACCGCGGACGTCCTCTACCAGCTCGGCGCACTGGATGCCCTCGCTATCGCGGCCGGTTCACGGGTCGCCTACGTCAAACCGCACGGCGCGCTGTACAACGAGATCGCCGTCGACCCCGCACTTGCCAGCACGGTCGTGAAAGCCGTGCAGTCCTATCGGAGTGATCTGCCATTGCTGGGCCAGCCGGGCTCGGCCGTCGAGAATTCCGCCCGGGCCTGCGGATTGCCGTTCTACAGCGAGGGATTCGCCGATCGCGCCTATGACAGGCAAGGGCGGCTGGTACCGCGCAAGCTGGTCGGCGCCGTTCTCACCGATCCGGCAGAGGTATCCAGCCGTGCAGTCCGGATGGCTACCGCGGGCACCGTCCTGACCATGGAGGGAGCGGAACTCTCGCTGCACGTCGACACGCTGTGCGTGCACGGGGATACGCCAGGATCGGTCGAGCTCGCGCGCGCGGTTCGGGGCGCCCTCGAAGACGCCGGGCTTTCGGTGCGGCCCTTCATCGTCGGTTGAGACCGCGGCCGGCACCCGACACACGAACGTAACGATTGAAGTCTTGTGGGATCGTTGAACGATCGGCTAACGTCCATACCTGCGGCGAGATCTCGCATGCCAAACAATATGAAGGAGCCTTCGGTGCTCAGACTCCGAATCGTGCCATTGGTGGCGGCCGCCACCGCTGCCCTTGTGGTCGCAAGTGCATGCACGAGCCAGCATGCCAAGGCGGGCCCTGCCGGCACACCGACCGAAGGTGGCACCGCAACCTTCGCCGAAAGTGCGGGCGGCAAGCCGGACTACATCTTCCCGATGCTGACGCCGATTCATCAGAGCATCGCGAACATCGAGCAGTTCAACCGACTTTCCTACCGCTCCCTGTACTGGATCGGCAAGGACGACCAGCCGGTCATCGACCCGACCCTGAGTCTTGCCAAGGATGCCGTCTACAGCAATGGAAACACGGCGGTGTCGGTGACCCTGAACAACTACAACTGGTCCGATGGAAAGCCCGTCACGACCCGCGATGTCGAGTTCTGGATCAACCTGTTCCGGGCAAACAAGACCGTCGCCGCTGGCTACATCCCCGGCGAATTCCCAGACAACATCAAGAAGTTCACCGCGGTGGACGACAAAACATTCACGCTGCAACTGACCGAGCCCTATAGCCCCCAGTGGTTCAACTACAACGAACTGGCACAGATCGCTCCGATTCCCCAGCACGTATGGGACAAGACCTCGGCAGCGAGCGCGGTCGGCAACTTCGACCGCACCGACGCGAGCGCAAAGCAGGTCTACAAGTTCCTCGATAGCCAGGCCAGTGATACCGCCAGCTACGGCAAGAACCCGCTGTGGCAGACGGTTGACGGGCCATGGATCCTGTCGGAATACCGCAGTGATGGGTACTCGGTCTTCACTCCGAACAAGGCGTACTCGGGACCCAACAAGCCACACCTGGACAAGTTCATCGAGCAGCCCTTCACGTCCGAATCCACCGAGCTCAATGTGATTCGCTCCGGTAAGACGATCGACTACGGTTACCTGCCCGTCCAGGAGATCGCTCAGCAGAACACCTTGAAGAACAGCGGATACACGATCGCCCCCTGGAAGTCCTGGGGTACCAACTTCATCGTGCTGAACTTCAACCAGCCGACCGCCGGACCTCTCATCAAGCAGCTCTACATCCGGCAGGCGATGCAGTCGCTGATCAACCAGCCGGCCTACGTCAGCGGACCGCTGCGCGGCACCGGGTCGGCGAACCTCGGACCGATCCAGATCAGCAGCTTCCTTCCCAGCTATGACGCGAGCAAGACCTGGCCCTACAACCCACAGAAGGCCACCTCGCTGCTCAGCTCGCACGGGTGGACGGTGACGCCCAACGGCACGACCACCTGCGCCGCCCCGGGAACCGGTAGCACTCAGTGTGGCGCGGGCATCGCGGCAGGCACCAAGCTCCAGTTCAGCCTCGAGTACAGCTCGGGAGTGGTGACGTTGGATCAGGAGATGCAGGCGATGAAGTCGGACTTCTCGGCGGCGGGCATTTCGCTCAATCTGAACCAGGCACCGTTCAACACCGTGCTGGCAGACGCAGCGCCCTGCAAGCCGGGAGCGAGCAAGTGCACCTGGCAGATCATCAACTGGGGCGGCGGCTGGATCTACGGCATCAACCCCTACCCGTCCGGTGACCAGCTCTTCCAGACGGGAGCGGGCTCGAATTACGGTGGCTTCAGCAACCCGGCCTCCGATGCGCTGATCTCCGCGGCCGTTCACAAGAACGACCCGGGCGCGTTGCCGGCGGTCGCCAACGACCTGGCCAACCAACTCCCGGTGTTGTGGACGCCCTCGGAGCTGTACCGGATCTCCGCGATCTCTACCAGGCTCGCGGGGGTAAACACCAAGCAGAGTCCGATCCTGTCACTGACGCCTGAAGACTGGCAGATCACTAAGTGACCTTGAGTTCGGGGTCGGCAGAGGCGGTCCGGTCCGTGGCGCAGTGCGTGGCCACGGACCGGGCAACCGGCCAGGGAGAGCCGTGATCGGGTTCCTGGTCCGGCGGTTGCTACAGGCAGTCGCGGTGCTGTTCATCGTGACGATCATGGTGTTCATCCTGATTCACCGCCTGCCAGGTGGTCCGGCTCGGGCAGAGCTCGGGGTACAGGCGACCCCGACCGCGATCGCCTCCTTCAATCAGCAGCATGGTTTCGACAAAGGGCTGTGGACGCAGTACTGGACGTGGCTCGCCGAACTGGTACGCGGCGACCTCGGTTACTCGTTCAAGGAGAACTCCACCGTCAGTGCGTTGCTCGTCGACCGGTTGCCGAAAACCGCTCTGCTGGCGGGCGTTTCGGTCCTCGTCGCCGTGCTGTTTGCCATTCCGCTCGGCGTGGTGCAGGCGCTGCGCCGCAACACGATTGTCGACTACATGTTCACCGCGGTGACCTTCGTGCTGTACTCGACCCCCTCCTTCTGGCTGTCACTCATTCTGGTGCTGGTGTTCTCGGTCAACCTGGGCTTGCTCCCCGCTCAGGCACCGCAGGGTTCCATCGGCGCGGTGCTCTCACAACCGTCCGGGCTCGTCCTGCCGGTCGCTACGATCGCCCTGATTTCCGTCGCGCTCTACAGCAGGTACATGCGTTCCTCGACGATCGACAACCTGACTCAGGATTACGTGCGCACCGCGCGGGCAAAGGGTGCCGCGACCTCGCGGATCCTGTTCGGGCATGTGCTGCGCAATGCGGTCTCGCCGGTGCTTACGCTGCTGGGGCTGTCGCTGCCCTTCATCCTGTCGGGAACGCTGATCACCGAGCGGGTCTTCAACTACCCAGGAATGGGCTTGCTGTTCTACAACGCGGCGGTGACGCAGGACTACCCGGTGCTGCTCGCGGTAACCCTCATCGTCGCGGTGGCGACCGTGGTGGGATCCGTCTTCGCCGACATCTGTTACGCCCTGCTCGATCCGCGCGTCCGCTATGCGCATGCCTGAGAGGGAAAACCGGTCATGAGCATCGATCTGCCTGATATCGGCGAGACCGCCGACCAGCCAATTACTGACGGTGGGCAAGCCGGTTCCGCCGAGCCCAAGCAGCCTTCGATGGTCTTTCGCCGGTTCCTGGAGAACAAGCTTGCGGTCCTGGGCCTGTTGCTCTTCCTCGCGATGGCAGCGTTCTGCTTTCTCGGCCCGCTCGTCTATCACAGCGACCAGGTCCACACCAACCTCGCGGCGCAGACGTTGCCGCCAGGCGGTTCTCACCCGCTCGGCACCGACCAGGTCGGTTACGACGAACTCGGACGTCTGATGGTGGGCGGCCAGACCTCGATCGAGATCGCCCTGGGCGCCGCGGTAGTCGCGGTGGTCCTGGGAGTCATCTGGGGGACGGTCGCCGGATACTTCGGCGGCATCATCGATGCCCTGATGATGCGGGTCGTGGACAGTGTCATGTCGATCCCCGCCATCTTCCTGCTGATGTTTCTCGCCACGATGTTCCGGCCGAGCGTGCTGATGCTCATCCTGGTGCTCGGACTGCTCGCCTGGCTGGCGCCGGCGCGGCTGGTTCGCGGCGAGACCCTGTCACTGCGGACCCGCGAGTACGTGCAGGCCGTTCGGGTGATGGGCGGCCGGGCGCCACGCATCATCGTGCGCCATCTGGTACCGAACGTGCTGGGCACGATCGTGGTCAACGCAACCTTCCAGGTCGCCGACGCGATCCTGGCGGTTGCGGCGATCTCCTTTCTCGGACTGGGCATTCCACCACCGGCTGCCAACTGGGGCGGCATGCTCAGCGACGGCTTGAACTACACCTACTCCGGATTCTGGTGGCTCATCTACCCCTCCGGCATCGCGATCATCCTCACCGTGCTGTCCTTCAACCTCATCGGCGACGGCCTGCGAGACGCCGTGGGTCTGCGCGCACACCGGCGAATCTGAAAAGGGGCTGAAGAATTCATCGTGGCCGCCATACTTGAGATCTCTGATCTCGTGGTCGATATCCGCTCCGGACGTTCCACAGTGCGTGCCGTCGACGGCATCTCTCTCACGATCGAACCCGGGCGGACGCTCGGCCTGGTCGGTGAATCGGGCTGTGGCAAGTCGACAACCGGCCTCGCCGTCCTTGGCCTGCTGCCCGCTGGCGGCAAGGTGACCAGCGGCAGCATCCGTATCGACGGACAGGACATCGTCGGGCTTCGGGAGGCCGAAGCACGCGCCATCCGCGGCCGAACGGTCGGCGTCGTCTTCCAGGATCCGATGACTGCGTTGAACCCCACTCAGCGAATCGGTGCCCAGGTGGCCGAACCGTTGCTGATTCATGGCATGGCCAACCGTTCGTCGGCGATGAAGCAGGCGGTCGACCTGCTGGGCGAGGTGGGCCTGTCGCGACCCGCTGCCCAGGCGCAGCGATTCCCGCACGAGCTGTCCGGCGGCATGCGGCAGCGGGTCATGATCGCGCTTGCCTTGATCTGCGGACCGAAACTGCTGGTGGCCGACGAGCCGACCACCGCGCTGGACGTCACCACTCAGGATCAAATTCTTCAACTCTTCGACTCGCTGCAGCAATCGCGAGACATGTCGATCCTGCTGATCACCCATGACATGGGAGTCGTCGCCGGCCATACCGACGAGGTCGCGGTGATGTATGCCGGCCGGCTGGCCGAGCATGCTGCCACCCCGCGACTCTTCGGCGGGTACCGGCACCGCTACACCGAGGCCCTTCTCGAATCGATCCCGACCCTGGATACGCCGCGCGGCCAGCGGCTGGCCACTATCGCCGGCCTGCCGCCGAACCTCGGAGGCCAGCTGGCACCGTGCCGGTTCGCGCCCCGATGTGCCCATGCCGCAAAGGTCTGTTTCGACGCCGAGCCGTCGTGGTCGGAGCAGCACTCCCACGGTTATGCCTGTCACCTACCTCGGCGCATCGACACCGACCCGATAACCGAGATCGCAGGAGCGCCGTCGTGAACCAAGACCATCCACTCGTCCGGGTCGATCACGTGGTCAAGGAGTATCCCTCCAGCGGCTGGAGTCTTCGCGGCCGCGGCGAGGTCGTCCATGCTGTGTCGGATGTATCGCTGTCACTACGGCGGGGAAAGACGGTCGGCCTGGTCGGCGAATCGGGTTGTGGCAAGTCCACCCTCGGCCGGCTCGTCGTCGGCTTGGAGAATCCGACCAGCGGCACGGTGAGTTTCGATGGCGTAGACCTGGGCAAGGGATCACGCGAGCAGCGGCGCCGGGCCCGCCGTGAGATGCAGCTGATGTTCCAGGATCCGTACGCCTCTCTCGATCCCAGGATGAAGGTCGGCTCTATCGTCGCCGAGCCGCTCGCCGTGCAACATCAGGTCTCGCGTGGCCAG
>JAVEES010000426.1 GCA_030840285.1 Pseudonocardiales bacterium | reverse complement strand
CCGGCTGCCCCAGCCAGCGAGCCGCGATGCACCGGCTGGCGTGGCCGTGGGAGAAGATCAGGACCGGGCCGTCGGCGCTGCTGGTCATGACCGATTCGAGTAACCGATCGATCCGTGCGGTGATCGTCGCGGCATTCTCGCCGCCGGGAACCGGTCCATCCCAGATGCTCCAGTTCGGGGTGGACTGCTGGATCTGCTTCGATGTCAGGCCCTCGAAGGCACCGTAGTCCCACTCGGCGGCGTCCTCGGTGATGATCTGGGCTGGAAATCCGGCCAGCTCGGCAGTGTGCACGGCGCGTCGGCGCGGCGAGCTGATCACCAGCGACGGCATGCGATCACGAAGAAGCCGACGGACCAATGTTCCGGCCGCCCTGGCCTGTTCCTCACCGTTCGGAGTCAGCGGGATGTCGGTTGGGCCGGTGTGCTGGCCGCTCCGGCTCCACTCCGTCTCGCCGTGCCGCACCAGGATGAGGGCGGGCACCCCGGTCGATGGATGATTCCCGGAACCGCCCAACTTCACGCGGCCTTCTTCGTCTCCAAGTATCGGGGGCACTTTCGTCAGGCTAGCAGTGTCGGGCATCCGGACCGCGCCCCCTTCCGAGAGCATGGCCACGCTCCGCCCTCGCAACTGTCATACATCTGTATTACATTTCTGGAGTGACCGAAGTGTACTGGCCCCGAGGGGCTCAGCAGCACATGTGGGACAGGCACAAGGTCAGCCCGACCGAAGCCAATGAAGCCCTCGCCGACACAGATGCTGTCTGGTACGAACCCGACCCAGCCAACAAATCAGGCTCACCTCACGAGTGATCGGCTACACCAACAGCCGCCAGCAGATCCTGTGCCTCATCGTCCTGCCCATCGATGACGGTTACGACGGGATCAACGCTTGGCAGGCCAACAGCACTTACCGTCGCGTCTACCAGGAAGGCCAGTTATGAGCGCCCGAGACAAGCTCGTGATAGAAGAAATCGAGCAGTCCGAACTGACCCGCGACCAGCCGATGCCTGAAGGCTCCGTAGGTGTTCGGAAGAACCGGGCAGCGTCCACGATGTACTCGCTTCGGCTACCTCAGGAGACCGTCGCCGAGCTTGAGGCATTGGCTGGGCAGTTGGACGTCCCCACATCTGCACTCGTCCGCGGGTTCGTCCTTGACGGCCTGGCCGCGCAGAAGCGGACCACCGTCAACGCGTTGGTCGACAAGCTTCAGATGGATGTGCGGCAACTCAAGCGGATGATTTCCTAACGGTCCGTCGTCACTTAACGAACGCCTGGGAGCACGCTTGGAGCGCGGCACTGGCTAACGACAGCGACCGGGCTCGCGCTGGAGACTCACGACCTGAGGACTTGTACGCCTGCGGGCTTATCGCCGCCGGCGCTTTTCGTCACGCAGGTTCAGGGCATCCTCGCCGCACGCGAGCCCGGTCGTGACACTGCTATCGGGTCACGCGGCCTTCTTCGTCTCCCAGAAGATCGCGTCGATCTGGGCTACCAGGTCGAGCAGCGCCTGGCCTTCGGCTGGGTCGACCGAACCCTTGCCGCCGGCAGCGCCCGCAGCCTTGGTTGCCTTGTTGAAGAGCTCGTGCAGCTGCGGGTACTTCTCGAAGTGCGGCGGCTTGAAGTAGTCGGTCCACAGCACCCACAGGTGGTGCTTGACGAGTTCGGCGCGTTGCTCCTTGATGATGAGCGCGCGGGTCCGGAACACCGGATCCTCGTTGCCCTGGTACTTCTCCATGATTGCCTTGACCGATTCCGCCTCGATGCGGGCCTGTGCGGGGTCATAGACGCCACAGGGCAGATCGCAGTGGGCTGAAGCCGTAATCGAAGGTCGCAGAAAGCGCATGAGGTCTCCTTCACTCGACGATATTTCGCTCCGAGGAGCGCAATTACGGACCCTACTCGCCAGGGATCTTGCCGATCGGGCAGCATCCCAGCAATGAGCTTTCTGTTGCCGTGGCAGTGGGTGACCGTGCAGGGGTGGTCCATGACTCCGGTGCTGCTACCGGGGGACCGGCTGCTCGTGCGGCACGGTGCGCGGGTGCGGACCGGACAGATCGTCCTCGCGCGGTTCCGGGAGCGAGCGGACCTGGACGTCATCAAGCGGGTAGCCGGTCCGGCGCAGGGCGGCTGGAGCCTTATCAGCGACAACGCCTCGGCCGGCTCGGACTCGCGGCAGTACGGTCCCGCTGATGTTCTCGCGGTAGCACGCTGGTTGGTGCCGGGTCCCGCGCGCACTGCCAACCGGCGACCCGGGGCGCGCAGCGGCGCACGACTGCACTCGCTAGGTTCACGGTTGCCGCGGCGGGTCAGGGTCAGCCCGCCGGTTGACCTCTGAACGGCTTTGCGCTGCCGCGTGGCCTTACTCACGGTGTGAGAATCCGCCTGTCGAAGCGGACGGATGCGTGCCAGACTTCGTGGCCTACGGGAAACCCCCGTCATGTAAATGCCCGATGCACTCGGGCGCCGCGCTCGGCCGCGATCAGGTCACAGCGCAACCTGTGCCGGCCGCATCCACACTGACTGTGCATCTCGACCCATCGTGTCCCCTCTGAGGAGCCTGCAATGACGCAGTCGTTCGATCCGGAGAGCCCGGTCTTCACCAGCCACCTCGGCGGCAAGTTGAGGGTCTCGAGCACCATGCCACTGGGCGACAGCGCCGCCCTGTCGCTGGCTTACACACCCGGCGTGGCCGAGGTCTCCGCCGCGATCGCCCTGGACGAGTCCCTGGCTGACACTTACACCTGGCGCTCAAGGCTCGTTGCTGTTGTCAGCGACGGCACTGCCGTCCTCGGACTGGGGGACATCGGTCCGGCTGCCGCCCTGCCGGTGATGGAAGGCAAGTCGGCGCTCTTCCAGCAGTTCGCGGGGTTGAACTCGGTTCCCATCGTGCTGGCCACGACCGACACCGAGGAGATCATCTCCACCGTGCTGCGGATCGCGCCGTCCTTCGGCGGGATCAACCTCGAGGACATCTCGGCACCGCGCTGCTTCGAGATCGAGGCGCGGCTGCGGGAGTTGCTGCCGATCCCGGTGTTCCATGACGACCAGCACGGGACGGCGATCGTGGTGCTGGCCGCACTGCGCAACGCGGCCACCATCACCGGACGCGGCTTGGCCGACCTGCGGGTGGTGATCTCGGGAGCGGGCGCTGCCGGGGTCGCCTGCGCGAAGATCCTGCTCGCGGCGGGCGTCGGGGATATCGCGGTTGCCGACTCCCGGGGGATCGTGCACGCCGGCCGGTCAGATCTGAACCTCATCAAGCAGGAAGTGGCCGGGATGACGAACCGGTCAGCGCTGGCCGGCTCACTGGCCGACGCGCTGGTGGGTGCCGACGTCTTCATCGGCGTGAGCGCCGGGGTCGTCGAGGAGGCCGCGATAGCGCGGATGGCCGACGAGGCGATTATCTTCGCTCTGGCCAATCCCACGCCCGAGGTGCATCCAGAGGTTGCCCACCGCCACGCTGCGGTGGTGGCGACCGGACGCAGCGACTTTCCCAACCAGATCAACAACGTCCTGGCGTTTCCGGGCATCTTCGCCGGTGCCTTCGATGCCGGCGCCCGCAAGATCACCGAAGGGATGAAGCTGGCGGCCGCGGATGCGATCGGCGGGGTCGTGTCCGCTGATCTGCGCGCCGACTACATCGTCCCGGCACCCTTCGACGTGCGGGTCGCGCCGGCGGTCCGGGCGGCGGTCGCCCGCCAGGCGGCAGCCGAGGGCGCGGGCAGGCCGGCGCCGGCGTCGGCAGCTCGGTAGTACCCCGCTTCGGCAGTTCCCGGCTTCGGTAGCTCGCTGGTAAGGATCCTGCTCAGGCGGTGACCAGGGAGGACGGTCGTCGGCCGGCGAGCTGGGCGGTGTCGAGCTCGCGCCAGGTCTCAGCGATCAGCCCGACCGCGCGAACGAGCTGATCGGCCTGCAATGCAAAGGGAATCCGGAGAAAGCGTTCCAGCATCCCGTCGAGTGCGAAGCGCGATCCAGGGCTCAGCAACACGCCCTTCTGCTCCAGCCGATGGGTAAGCGCGGTCGCCGCCGGCGCATCGAGTTCCACCCAGGCGGACAGTCCGCCCGCGGGCGGCGTCACCTGCCAGCCGCTCAGCTGGCGTGCCAACTCAGCCAGCAGCACATCGCGCTGGGCAGCGAGTTCTTTGCGGCGCACGGCCACCGCACCGGCCAGGTCTTGGAAGAGGGTGCTGGCGATCAATTGTTCGATGACCGCACCGGCCATGTCACCACGGGCCCTTGCCACCGCCAGCCGCTGGACGGTCTCCGAATCGGCCCGGATCCAGCCCACCCGCAGGCCGCCCCAGATCGGCTTGGACAGCGAACCGAGGCTGATGACGCTCGAATCCAGGCCGGCCATCGGCACCGGCATCGAACAGGTGTCGGCCTCTTGCCGCAGGTCGATCTCGACGAAGGACTCGTCCACCACGATCCGGGTGCCCGAACGGCGCGCGGACCTGGCAACCCGCTCGCGTTGCTCGGTGCCGATCAGCGCGCCGGTCGGATTGTGGAAGTCGGGCATCAGGTAGGCCAGCCGAGGCGAGCTCTGCAGCAACGCGCTACCCATGGCCACGGTGTCCCAGCCGCCGGTGTGAAAGTCCATCGGCACTGCGACCGCCCGCGCGCTGTGCGCTTTGATCGCCTCCAGGGCTCCGGGGTAGCTCGGCAGCTCGGTCAGGACGCGGTCTCCTGCCATAGCCAGGGCACGCAGGGCCAGGTCGAAACCGTGCTGCGCACCATTGGTGATCAGCACCTGCTCGACCGTCGTGGGCACTCCCCGTTTTCGGTAATGCTCGGCAACAGCTTCACGCAATTGCGTTATCCCATAAGGGTGATAGCCATCTGCCCGGGCGTACGCCCCGACCAGCTCAGCGACCTGTGCGGTAGCGGCTTCGATGATGCCGGGCAGCGCGGGCAGGCTCGCTATCGACAGATCCAGGGTGCCGGCCTCGCGGCTGTTGCGAGCCATTCTCGACCCCGGGCCGGTCACCTGGGCGGCGCTGGGAAGCCGCAGGAAGCTGCCCGCGCCGCGACGTCGAACGAGCAGGCTTCCCGCCGCCAGCTCGTCATAGGCGCTGGTCGCCGTCGCTCGGCTGATGGACAGAACGGTGGCCAGTTCCCGCTCGGAGGGCAGCCGGATACCTGGTGCGAGCCGTCCATCCAGCAGCAGAGCGGCGATGCCGTCGGCCACCGCACGGTATCGGGGACCTGGTTGGACTGCCAGGTCAGGAAGGAGGTCGGCCAGCGCGCGAGCGCCGATCCTGGACGTGGGTGCCACCGCAGAAGTCTGACACAGATTGGCCTGCTGTTGTCGAGAGAACGGCGAAGTAGTGGGGCCACTTCGATGCTATTGGCTCTGTTCTGAGACGACGGCCGCCCGGCATCCTGGGACGGTGAACATGCCTGTACCAGTCGAAACGTCCAGAACAGCCGCCGAAGTCGCCACAGCCGACCGCTCGCGCCGACGGCTGTTCGCGCGCCTCGTCCAGCTCTATCTGGGGCTCAGCCTCTACGGCGTCTCGGCAGCGATGCAGGTGCAGGCGGGCCTCGGTCTCGATCCGTGGGACGTGCTGCATCAGGGCCTGGCCGGACGGGTCCACCTGGCCATCGGCACGGTGTCGATCATCGTCGGCGCGATCGTCCTGCTGGGCTGGCTGCCGATCAGACAGCGGCCCGGATTGGGCACGATCAGCAATGTCTTCGTCGTCGGGCTATCCCTGAACGCCACGCTGCGGGTGCTTCCCGTCCAACATGTGCTGGCAGCTCGCCTGGCTCTGCTCGTTGCCGCCATCGTGTTGTGCGGGCTTGCTACCGGGATGTACATCTCCGTCGGCTTCGGCCCGGGGCCCCGGGATGGGCTGATGACCGGTTGGTCGGCACGTACCGGGCTCAGTATCCGGCTCACCCGCACTCTGATCGAGGTGACGGTGCTGGTGACCGGCTGGCTGCTGGGCGGGACCGTCGGCGTCGGGACGGTCCTGTTCGCCGTGTCCATCGGCCCGGTGGCGCAGGTGTTCTTGAAGCTCTTCGGTGTCAACAAGGCGAAGGCAGCTGCCGAGCATGTCGCCGTGTGACGGCATGAGTCGCTTCGTTAACTTCCTATACGTCTAACCGTGTGAGATACCTGGCAGTGTACAAATTTGCACTGGTGTAAAGCCCAAGGCATCATGGTTGGTGGAAGGAGGCACCATCATGCTGACCATGACCGGCTCAGGTGTGCTGATGGCACTCATCGCTACTGGCGCCCTGTTCCTGCTTGCTCTCGTCGAGGGCTCACACCACTCGGATTGACCTGGGTACGGCGTCTCACGAAGCGCTCGTGCTAACCGGACGCGCTGCTCGCGCCGAGAATCGCCGCCCGGTGTTCTCCCGAAGTGATATCGACTTCACGCACCAGGCGCTCGACATCGACGAACACAGAAACCAGAAGCCGACCGGCGGACGCGCGGGCGGACGATATCGCGGTCTGCTCGCTCGGCGGTTCGCCCGGCTCATCGAAGCCCGCGTGTCCCAGCGCCTGAACCGCGCTGGCCGCCAGGCTGCTCGCCCGCTCCGAGACGCG
Source organism: Pseudonocardiales bacterium (assembly GCA_030840285.1). Lineage (GTDB taxonomy): Bacteria > Actinomycetota > Actinomycetes > Mycobacteriales > Jatrophihabitantaceae > Jatrophihabitans_A. The sequence continues at coordinate 14,010 of JAVEES010000426.1, read as the reverse complement.
GTCGAGCAGTTCGCGGTCGGCCGTGGAATCAGAATCCTGCAGCAGCCTGCCGAACGCGCTGACCGCCTCGCCGGCCTCGGAGATCATCATGCCCAGCGCGAGCAAGGCCTCGTCCAGGTGGACGGCTGACAGCGGGCGGGGCAGGTCAAGCAGACTCCGGGCGATACCGCGCGTCTGGGTGATCGCGTGATCCAGTGCCCGGCGTGCCTCGGCAAAGCGGGACAGCTCGTCCAGCTCCAGGCGCCCTCGGGGGTTGAACTGCAGACTTTCCTCGCCCTGTTTCACGACCGCGATGGCCGCGCGTGAGTCGGCACTGAGATCTCGCGCGCGAGCCAGCCACCGACGCAGGACGTCCTCATCGGGATCCTTCGGCAGCCCGTTACCCATTTCCTGAAGCAGCACGCCGAGGTCCTCGCCGATCGCCCGCAAGGTGCGCCCGGCTTCGGCAACGTAGGAGGCCGGGCTGATCGCGACGTTGACCAGGACGCCGATCAGCGCGCCTATCGCGGTGTCGATCGTTCGCTCGATGCCGTAGCCGCTTCCCAACGACAGGGCGAGCATCGCCGAGATGGCAACCTGGCCGGACAGCGCGCCGAGGCGCAACAACTCCCCGGCGATCAGGCCCAGGAGCACCACCAAACCGATCGACCACCAGCTGACGCCGAGCAGGTGGCCGAGGGCAACCGAACCACCCAGCCCCAGGGTGACGGCGACGGTGAGCTGGATGCTGCGAGCCAGCGACGCCCGCACCGTGATCTGCAGGACGATGATCGCCGCCAGCGCGGCCAGCGCCGGACGAGGGCTGTCGATTGCCTCGGCCGCCAACCAGGAAAGCGTCGCGGCAATGGTGGACTTCAGAATCCGGCGGAAGGTTTCGCGCTCGATCGCCACGCTCTCACGCAGGCCGAGCCTGCGTACCCGCGCCGCGAGCTGATCTGCCCGGCTGCGCGCGCCGGCCAAGACCGCCATTCAGTGCTACTCGTCCTCGTCGTCGGCGCGGGCCAACCAGGTCGCGAACCGCTCGACCGCCACCTCGAACTCCGGGTTCAGATCCACGAAGGACTGCAGGCGTTCGGCGAGCCACGCGAGGGTGACCTCTTCATCGCCCCGCCGGCTCTCGAGTTCTTCGATTCCCCGATCGGTGAAGTACATCTACTCTCCCGGGTACTTCACGCCGACCTGCCGGCGGGCGTCGTCGAGCAGTTCCATGATCGCGATCGTGTCGGCATGCGGAATCAGCGGGCTCTCGGTGAGGCCGGCCCGAAGGCACCGGGCGACCTCTGCGATCTCCGGGCCGTATCCGCTGCCCTGCCCGGCGATGGGGTCATCGAGGCGGTAACGCGTGTCGGCGGTCTGCACCACCAGGCCGCTGGGGCGGTGCGCCGCGCCTTCGGTTGCGATCCAGCCCTGTGACCCGAAGATCACGCCGGAGTTCGGCGCCTTCGCCGAGGCCGAGCACCACAACTGCGCGAAGGCCCCATTGGCATGTGTCCATTGCATGGCGGTGGTGTCGTCGCTGCCGGTCGGTGAGAGCGTCCCGCTGGCGACCATCTGATCCGGCCGACCGAGAAAGAGATAGCCGAAGGTGACTGGGTAAACGCCGAGGTCGAGCAGCGCGCCGCCGCCGTTGTTCAGGTCGAAGAGCCGGTCATCGGCGTCGAAGGTGAGCCCGAGAGCGAATTCGGCACGCAGCCCGCGGACCTCACCGATGGCTCCCTCGTCGATGAGCTGCTCGGCCTTGCGGATCAACGGATTCGTCCGCATCCACATGGCCTCCATGGCGAAGAGTTCCGCCTGCTGAGCCGCATCGAGCACCTCCCGCGCACCGGCGGCATTGAGGCAGACAGGCTTCTCTACCAGCACGGGCTTGCCGGCCTGGATGGCCAGCAGCGCCGCATCGTGGTGTCCCGGATGCGTCGTGGCGACGTAGACCACGTCGATGTCGGGGTCCGCCACCAGTTCGGCGTAGCTGCCGAAACTCCGGCAGTCCGGAAACTCCACGGCGAACGCGGCTGCCCGGGCGCCGTCACGGGCCCCGACGGCGGCTACGGCATTGCCATCGGTGAGCATGATGTCGCGGCTGACGGTGCGCGCGATTGCGCCGGCACCGAGGATTCCCCAGCGCACCGGGCGGTCGTCGGGTATTTGCTCTGCCATGTAACCAACCTAGAACACCGCACTCCCGGCGCGCCGAAAGGGGCGGCCGGTTCAGCCCAGCGCGGTTGCGACGATCTCGCGCTGCTGGGCCTCGTGAATGCTCGCCGACCCGACGGCGGGTGAGGCCGAAGCCTTGCGCGACGCCCGGTAAATCGGCCTGCTGTCGCCCAGGGCCGCGAGTTGCTCGGGCAGGTTCAGTGCCATGAACTGGTAGGCGCCCTGGTTCGCCGGCTCCTCCTGCGCCCAGATCAGCTGAGCGTCCGGGTAGGCGGCCAGCGCCTGAGCGATATCGGCGGCCGGTAGCGGGTACAGCTGTTCAACCCGGACGATGGCGACATCCGAACGACCCGCCTCGGTGCGAGCGGCCAGCAGGTCGTAGTAGATCTTTCCGCTACACAGCACCACGCGGCTGACTCCGGACGGGTCGATGTTGTCGCCGATCACCGGCCGGAACGTCCCGGTGCTGAACTCGTCCAACTGGCTGACCGCGGCCTTGAGCCGCAGCAGTGACTTCGGGGTGAATGCGATCAGGGGTCGCCGGATATCGGACAGCGCCTGGCGACGCAACAGGTGGAAGTAGTTCGCCGGCGAGGAGCACATGGCGATCGTCATGTTGTTCTCCGCGGCGAGCTGCAAGAACCTCTCGGGCCGTCCGGAGGAGTGGTCGGGGCCCTGGCCCTCGTAACCGTGGGGCAGCAAGAGCGTCACCGAGGAACGCTGACCCCACTTCGCCTCGCCCGAGGCGATGAACTCGTCGATGATGGTCTGGGCTCCGTCGGCGAAGTCACCGAACTGCGCCTCCCACACCACCAGGGCGTTCTCGTTGGCGACCGAGTAACCATATTCGAAACCCATCGCGGCGTACTCGCTCAGCAGCGAGTCGTAGGCCCTGAACTGGGCCTTCGCCCCCGGGATATGACGAAGCGGCGTGTACTCCTCGCCGGTGTTGCGATCGATCAGCACCGCGTGGCGCTGGGTGAACGTGCCTCGGCGGGAGTCCTGTCCGGCGAGCCGGACGGCGTGGCCGTCGACGGTCAACGAGCCGAAGGCCATCAACTCGGCCGTACCCCAGTCGACATCGCCGCCGGTCGTCATCGCGACGCGGCGATCGATCTGCGCCTTCAACCGCGGATGGATGGCGAAGCCCTCCGGGTGGTTCGCGTAACGCTCACCGATGCTCTTGATCAGTTCCAGCGGGATGGCACTGGGAGCTTGCTGCTGGGGTGAGGCCTCATCCATCACGGGCTCCGGACGGGGACGTCCGGTTGCTCCCCGGGTCTCCAGGAAGACCTTCTCCAGCTGGGCCTGGAAGTCTTTGAGCGCTTCCTCGGCGTCGGTGATCGTGATATCCCCGCGCCCGATCAGCGCTTCGGTGTAGAGCTTCCGGACGCTGCGCTTCTTGTCGATGATGTCGTACATCAAGGGCTGGGTGAACGACGGGTTGTCGGCCTCGTTGTGCCCGCGGCGGCGGTAGCACACCATGTCCACGACGACGTCCTTCTTGAACCGCCGCCGGTACTCCACCGCCAGGTTCGCGACCCGGACACAGGCCTCGGGATCATCGCCGTTGACGTGGAAGATCGGCGCCGCGATCATCCGGGCGATGTCGGTGCAGTACAGGCTGGAACGCGACGAGGACGGCGAGGTGGTGAAGCCGACCTGGTTGTTCACGACGACATGCACGGTGCCGCCGGTGCGGTAACCACGCAGCTGGGACAGGTTCAGGGTCTCAGCGACCACGCCCTGCCCGGCGAAGGCGGCATCGCCGTGCATCAGCAGCGGCAACACGGTGAACCCGTCCTCACCCTTGTCGAGGATGTCCTGCTTGGCCCGCACGATGCCTTCCAGCACCGGATTGACGGCTTCCAGGTGCGACGGGTTCGCAGTCAGTTCGACGTCGATCTCATTGCCCTGCGGCGAGGTGTAGCGGCCGTGCGCGCCGAGGTGGTACTTGACGTCACCCGATCCCTGGGCGGTACCCGGATCGATGTTTCCCTCGAACTCGTTGAAGATCTTCGCGTACGGCTTACCGACGATGTTGGCCAGGACGTTCAGCCGGCCGCGGTGCGGCATGCCGATCACGACCTCGTCCAGCCCCTGAGCCGCGGCCGCGCTGAGCGCGGCGTCCAGCAGGGCGATGACGGTCTCGCCGCCCTCGAGGCTGAATCGCTTCTGGCCGACGTACTTGGTCTGCAGGAAGGTCTCGAACGCCTCGGCCACGTTGAGCCGGGACAGGATGTGCTTCTGCTCCTCGCGGGTCGGCGCATCATTCTTGACCTCGACGTGCTCCTGGATCCAGGCGCGTTCCTCGGGATCGATGATGTGCATGTACTCGACGCCGACCCGCCGGCAGTAGGCATCGCGTAGTACGCCGAGGATGTCGCGCAGCTTCATCAGCTTGTTGCCGGCGAAGCCGCCGACCGGGAATTCCCGATCCAGGTCCCACAGCGTCAGGCCGTGCTTGGTGATGTCGAGGTCGGGATGGTTGCGAATGCGGAATTCCAGCGGATCGGTATCGGCCATCAGATGGCCAGAGGTCCGGTAGGCATTGATCAGTTCGACCACCCGGGCGGCCTTGTCGATCTGCCCCTCGTGGCTGAACTCTCGGTCGGTCAGCCAGACGACGGGCTCGTACGGGATGCGCAACGAGCGGAAGATCTCGTAGTAGAAGCCGTCCTCGCCCAGCAGCAACTGGTGGATCCGGCGCAGGAACTCACCGCTCTGCGCGCCCTGGATGAGCCGGTGGTCATAGGTCGAGGTGAGCGTCATGATCTTGCTGATCGCGGCGGCCGCGAGCGACTCCTCGCTCATCCCGCTGTACTGCGCGGGGTATTCCATCGCGCCGACGCCGATGATGGTGCCCTGTCCCTGCATCAGCCGTGGCACCGAGTGGTTCGTGCCGATGGTGCCGGGGTTGGTAAGGCTGATGGTCGAACCGGCGAAGTCGTCAGCGGTCAGCTTGCCGGTCCGCGCGCGGCGGATGATGTCCTCATAGGCGCCCCAGAACGCGCCGAAGTCCATCGTCTCGGCCTTCTTGATGGCAGCCACCACCAGCGACCGGGCGCCGTCCTTGCCGGGCAGGTCGATCGCCAGACCGAAGTTGACGTGCTCGGGCTCGACGACGGCGGGCTTGCCGTCCTCGGTCAGCGCGAAGGAGTTGTTCATCTCCGGGAAGTCTTTGAGCGCCTTGACGACCGCGTAGCCGATCAGGTGGGTGAAGCTGATCTTGCCGCCGCGCGCCCGGCGCAGGTGGTTGTTGATGATGATCCGGTTGTCAGCCAGCAGCTTTGCGGGCACGGCCCGCACGCTCGTCGCGGTAGGAATCTCCAGTGAGGCCTGCATGTTCGTCACTACCCGGGCGGGCGCGCCGCGCAGGGTCTTGATGCGTGCCTCAGCGGCGGCGACCGGCGCTACCGACGGTGTCGTCCAGGACGGCCGTCCGCTGCCGGCGCGCGCGGCAGTCGGCGCGGCAGGGGAAGGCTCGGCGCTCGCAACCGGAGAAGGCTCGGTGTTCGCAGCAGGCGGCGCGGCCGGGGAAGGCTCGGTCTTCGCGGCGACGGCGGGCGGCGGAGCGGTCGCTGAGGCCTCGGTGTGGGCCGCCGGCGACGGCGCAGCTGAGCCGCCGTTCGGCGAGGTCCCCGCCGCGCCGTTACCGCTGGCAGCAGCCGCGCCCTGGGCCGATCGGTTCGAGGGCTGGTAGTCGGCGAAGAAGTCGTGCCACGCCGCGTCGACCGTCTTCGGGTCTGAGACGTAGCGCTCGTACATCTCCTCGACCAGCCACTCGTTCGCGCCGAAATCCGGGCGGGATGCAGACGATTCACCAGTCGAGGACTGTGCGGTCACGGGCTACGGCCACCTTTGAGAGTGTTCGGATCTGTGCTTGTGCAGGGACGGGCCCGCGCGACAAAGATCACACGTCAGGTCACGACCCGGTTAATCAGACTACGCGCGCATCGAGCAGGCCACAGTGACCTGAGCCGCTTTAGGACGCTGCAATCCAGGTGCCGTACCTCACAGCGCCAAAACCTAGCGGTCGCACCCTCGCGACCTTCGTGCGCCGGTTAGCTGATGTCCCGTTTGAGGCTCAGGTAACCACCGGAAACCAGCAGGAGCACCGCCCACGCCAGGAACACCAGTCCGCCCACCACGGGGACCAGCATGTGCACATCGGAAGCGGTGTCCCTGGTGCTGCCATTGGAGGTGAAGGCGCGGATCGCGCCGCCGGGTGTGTACGGGTAGGCCTTACGGACCCAGGGGATGATGCCCAACAGGTTGCTGATGATCGCGAAGTACAGGATGCCGATGACCATGGCGGCAGCCTGGTTCCTGACCATCGCGCCGAGTCCGAGACCGAAGAGTGCGGTGAGGACCAGGGCCAGCAACGCCTTGACCACGCCCATGACGACGCCGTGGCCGAAGTCCAGGGGCACGTTCTTGGCGTTCAGCCAGATGATCGCGATGGCGAAGTTCACCACCCCGCACACGAGGGCATAGAACACGGCGAACAGCGAGTAGGACAGCGCTTTGCCGATCACCACCCGGGTCCGGCTGGGTGTGGCCAGCAGCGTGGGGGTGATGGTCTTGTGCCGGAACTCTGTTGTCAGGCCGAGGATGCCGATGACGAGCAACGCGACGGCCGCACCGCCGGACTGGGTGAAGATGTCGTAATAGCGGATCGGCACCCCGATCTGCTCGTTGTCGGTGATCGAGCCGTACACGGTTCCCGCGGTGGCGAGCCCGGTGAGCGCGACAGCAGGCAGGATCATCCACATCCAGACCTGGGTGCTGCGGACCTTGAGCACCTCGGACTTGATCAGGTTGATCACTTCGCTCCTCCAGGCGTGTTCAACGCGACCTGCCCGAGCGGCGGCCGGGCATCGAGGTCGGCGCCCCGGTGCTCGCCCTCGGTCAGCGTGAAGAAGAGCCGCTCGAGGTCGAATTCCTCGAGTCGTAGCTCGTGCAGTTCGACGCCGTTGACGAAGGCCAGGTGACCGATCTGGGTCAGCTCGTCGATGCGAACCCGCAGTGAACCGTCGAGCTCGGTGGTTCCGGTCAAGCCGGCGTCGGCCAGGGCCCGCTGCAACGGGCGCAGATCAGGCCCCCGCACGATGGCCATCGAGGTACCGGCCGACAGTTCCTCGATGGTGCCGGCCCGCACCAGCCGTCCCTGGTTGAGAATCACCGCTCGATCAGCGACAGCCTGCACCTCGGTCAACTGGTGGCTGGAGACCAGCACTGTGCGGCCCTCGCCGGCCAGGTGGCGGAAAAAGCCGCGAAGCCAGCGGATGCCCTCCGGGTCCAGGCCGTTCGCCGGTTCGTCGAGGATCAGGACCTTGGGATCGCCGAGCAGCGTGGCGGCAAGGGCCAGTCGCTGTCGCATGCCCATGGAGTAGCCCTTGGTCTTCTTCTTCGCCGCACTGGCCAGGCCGACCAGTTCGAGCACCTCATCGGCACGCCGGGCCGGCAGGCCGGCGGCGGCGCAGTAGATCCGCAGGTGCTGAAGCCCGGTGTGTGCGGGATGGAAGCTCGAGGCTTCCAAGGCCGCCCCGACGGTCTCGAGCGGGCGCTGCAGGTGCGGATACGTCACGCCGTTGATGGTGGCTGTGCCCGAGGTCGGCTGGATCAGGCCGAGCAGCATGCGCAGGGTCGTGGTCTTTCCGGCACCGTTGGGTCCGAGAAAGCCGGTGACCGATCCGGGCTCGACCGTGAAGCTCAGCGAATCGACGGCGCGCTGGGTGCCGAAGACCTTCGTGAGGTTGTCGATGACGATCCGCCCGTCCGAGCGGTCATGCCCGAACCCGGGAGGAGCTGCCGTTGGCTGTTGACTCGGCGGCGCTGGTTGCTCAACGGTCATGCGGCTATCCAAACAGAGACGCACCGACCTTCGGCAGATGAGCCCGTGGCGAGTTCTCAGGCCGTTGCCAGTCGTTGCAGTGTCAAGGGCGATGCTGGGGTTCGCCGGCGACTGCCCACAGCACCGGCACCAGTTGTTCGGGGGAGTCGATCTGCAGCATCGCGGCCTGCCGTACCTGCTCCACGTCACCGACCGCGATGGTGATTCCCCGCTTACCCGTGTGCTTCGCCCATCTGCTGACGGCCTCGAAGGCCGGCAGGTCGCCGTGATCGTCGCCGGCGAAGAGAGCCGCTGACGGATCACCGCTCAGCAATGCCTGCACGGCATCGGCTTTGGACAAGCCCGGGATTCTGATCTCGAGCACGAACTTGCCGCCGACGACGTCCAGCCCGTGCTCGGCGGCAAGCTGGGTGACCGGCCCGGTGAGCCGGTCGAGGGTGGCCTGCGGCTCAGCGCTGCGCCGGGTATGCACGACGAGCGAGAGTCGCTTGTCCTCCAGCCACGCGTCGCTGTCGACATCGGCGAGCAGCGCAGGCAGCGTTGCTCTCAGCTGCGCGATGCCGCCGGGCTCCGGCCGCGTCGACAACTGGCCGGCGCGCCACGTCTCGGCTCCATGCAAGCCGCTGACCACCACGCCGGGGATCCTGTCCAGCCCACCCAGGCGCAATGCGGTGAGCGCGTCCCGGCCGGTTACCACCGCGACCTGCGCTCCCCGCTCGCTCAGCCGGACGAGGGCATCGATCGCTCCCGGAACCGGCGTGGATTCGTTCGGATCGAGCACGATGGCTGACAGCGTGCCGTCGAAGTCCAACGCGATCAGCGCACCGGCCGGGTCGTCGATGAGGGCGTTCAGTTCGGGCTCGCAGTGCTGGGGTCGCATGAGCCGACGGTATCGCCGGCCGGTCAGTCGCGTTCGGGCAGCCAGCTTCCACCACGCATCACGCGCTGCGGGCGCAGCTCAAGGTCCAGATGAACCAGGTCCGCCCGAAGCCCCACCTCGATGGCACCGCGGTCGGCGGCCAGGCCGACGGCACGGGCGGGATTGGTAGTGGCGGCGGCTACCGCCTCGACGATCGACAGGCCTGCGTCAAAGACCGAACGCCGGACGGCCTCGTCCATGGTCAGGGTGCTGCCGGCCAGCGAACCGTTGGACACCCTCGCTCGTCCACCCACCACCCGCACCCGTTGGCCGCCCAATCCGTAGACACCGTCGCCGAGGCCGGTCGCGGAGATGGCGTCGGTTACCAGCACCACCTGGGCAGGATCGCGATCGGCGACCATCCGCACGATCGCCGGGTGCAGGTGCACGCCGTCGTTGATGAGTTCGCACGCGACGCCGGAATCCAGCGCCGCCAGTACCGGCCCTGGCTCGCGATGGTGGATCGGCCGCATGCCGTTGAAGAGATGGGTCGCGATGCGCGCACCGTGAGCGAACGCCTGGACGGCCTCGTCGTAGGTAGCATCCGTGTGGCCGATCGCCGCCGTCACCCCCGCGGCGTGCGCCCGCTCGATCAGCTCGAGTGCGCCGGGCAGTTCCGGTGCAACGGTGATCATGGCGGGGATGCCGTTCGAAGCCTCGATCCAGCCGTCGAATGCTGCCGGATCGGGATCGATCAGGTGCTCGACGTTATGAGCGCCGCGGCGCCGGTGAGACAGGAACGGGCCCTCCAGATGCACGCCGACGACCGAGGTCGCGGCCTCCCGAGCCACCACGGCCACCGCATGGAGCTGCTCGGTGAGGGCGGCCGCCGGGCTTGATACCAGCGACGCCAGCATGCTGGTCGTGCCGAACCCTGCGTGGTAGTCGGCGGCCCGGACGATCTCAGAGGGGTCTGCCGATCCGAAGTCGGCACCACCGCCGCCGTGGCAGTGGATGTCGATATAGCCGGGGACGAGCAGGCCGCCGCCGAGGTCGAACACCTGCTCGCCGGCCGCCGGTGTTGCCGAGGACTCCTCGATCAGCTCGGTGATGGTGTCGCCGGAGATGACCAGCGCGACCCCGTCCAGGTCGTCGGTGGGCGTCACAACCCTGGCGCCCCGAAGGATCATGCCGGTACCCCGACCCCGCGCCAGGCCAGCAGGGCGGCGCCGATCCGGCCGGCGTCGGCACCGAAGTCGCCGGCGACCAGCCGTGGCGCGGGCCGCCACGCGAGGCCGGCGGCAAGCTCTGCGGCCAGTGGTGACAGCAGCGTCTGCCCGGCAAGCGAAAGGCCCCCGCCGATCACGATCAGCTCCGGATCCATCAGCAGTGTGTAGGTCACGAGGGCTCGACCCAGCGCGGTGACGGCGCAGTCGAACACCGTCCTGGCGATCGGGTCCTCGTCGATCCGGGCCAGCACCTCGGGCGCGCTGATGGGCTCCGCGGTTGCCGCGGCGGAGCGATATCGCCTAGCCAGCGCCGATGCGCTTGCATAGGTCTCGGTGCAGCCTCGTTGACCGCAGGCGCACTCCTCGCCGCCGGGAACGACCGGGATATGCCCGATCTCGCCGGCAAGGTACGCCGCTCCCGCAAGCACCTTGCCGCCGCTGATGACGGCTCCCGCTATGCCGGTCCCGATCTGGACGTACAGGGCTTCGGCCACCGACCGGGCCGCGCCATGGGTTGCCTCAGCCAGGCCCGCCGCCCGAACGTCGTGCCCGATGTAGGCCGGCACCCCGATCTGCCGGGAAAGAAGGTCGGCCAGCGGGATGTCGCGCCATCCGATATTGGCCGAATACAAGGCCATTCCGCTCTCGGCGTCGACATGACCCGGGCAGATCACGCCGATCGCAACGGCCTCGGACTGCTCGGCAGCCTCGGCCCTAAGGGTGCGCACCGAATCGATGATCTCCGCGAGTACGGCCTCGACGCCCTCGGTCACCGGGGTGGGGCGAGCGCAGGACGCCAGCTCGGTGCCATCAGCCGTTTGCACCAGTCCTTTGATACCGGTTCCTCCGACGTCCAGGGCGATGACCGACAGCGGTTTTGCACCCATCGCACTGGCCTCCCGGTCCATGCCGCCTGCATCGATGTGTAGACATTTTGTTGCGTTCTGATTACAACACGAGGACGACGCGGTTGATCGCGCAACGCTTCAATAGCTTGTATCTCAGCATTTTCGGTGGCAGGCCAGTCGTCACGACAGTAACTCGCCGAGTGGTCTAGACCAAATCTGCAAGAAGACTGGTCTAAACCATTGCCTTGACGGGCCGGACGGCGCAGACTCGTCCCATCCGCGAGCGAAATGGAAGACAGGAGCTTTTGATGGCCAGAAGTAGGACCGCCGTCCTCGCAGGTATCGGTGCTGCCGTGCTCGCACTCGCCGCCTGCGGTGGTGGCAGTGGAAGTGACAAGGCCAAGGGAACTAACAGCAGCGGCGCGAAGGTGTCCTCCATCAAGCTGGTCGCTGCCGAGTACTCCAAGGAAAACACCGCGAAGTTCTGGAACGACTTTGCGACCAAGTACAAGGCCAAGACCGGAGTCACCCTCGACGTCCAGGTGGTCAGCTGGAACGACATCGCGCAGCAGAGCACGACCATGGTGCAGAACAACACGCCGCCAGACATTCTGAACATCAACTACTACTCCAGTTACGCCAAGGACAACCTGCTCTACAACGCCGATGAGGTACTCCCGTCCTCGGTGCAGTCCGATCTGCTGGACGCCTTCAAGACAAGTGGCACGTTCAACGGCAAGCTCTACGGCTTCCCCGACCTGTCCTCGGCCCGGGCGCTGTTCTACAACAAGACACTTTTCCGGCAGGCCGGCATCGCCGCGCCTCCCACGACCTGGGACGAGTTCGAGGCGGATGCCAAGAAGCTGACTGGCCTTGGCAACGGCACCATCGGCTACGCCGAGCCGCTCGGCCCCGAGGAGGCGCAGGCTGAGTTCTCCATCTGGGCGTTCAACAACGGTGGTGACTGGAAGGACTCCAGTGGCAAGTGGACGATCAACTCGGACAAGAACGTCGAGACGCTGGCCTTCCTGAAGAAGCTCTCTGATGAGAAGCTCACCCAGAACAACCCCGGCAAGACGAACCGTACAGACGGCGCCTTTCCGCTCTTCAAGTCCGGCAAGGCCGGCATGATTGTCGGTTTCGGTCCGCTGTCCTCAGACCTCGACAAGCAGAAGAAGATCGATTACGGCATCGCTCCGATGCCCACCAAGGGCGCAAGTTCGCCGCAGACCTATGGCGTTACCGATTACCTGGACGCGTTCAAGAAGCCTGGCAACCAGGATGCGGTCAAGGCGTTCTACGACCTGTACTACCAGCCCGATGAGGTCAATACCTTCATCAAGGCCGAGGGTTTCCTTCCGGTCACCAAGTCCGGCTTGGATGTCTTCAAGGCCCAGCCGAATCTGAAGGTCTACATCGATACCCTGCCCAACGTCCACCTGACTCCGAACCAGGACCCGACCTGGGACAAGGTGCTGGCAGCCGTTCAGCAGAACATCGGCGCCGCTGTAGGGCCGTCCGGTGACCCGAAGAAGGTGCTCGACAACCTGCAGAAGACCGCGGAATCCGGCGGCTGAGGGTGACCGACTCGCGAACCGAAGCGAGCCTGGCCGGGGCGGCATCGCAACCGAACACCACCGGTTCCGATGTCGCCGCCGGCCAGGGTTCTGCGAGGCCGTCACCGCCGTGGCGCGCGCGCCGTCGCCGCCCGCAGCGCGGGCGCGCGCCCTGGTACGTGGCGCTGCTCTGGCTGTCTCCGGCGCTGGTGCTGATCGCGGGTGTCGTCATCTACCCAGCCATCGAACTGGTGCGCGCCTCGGTGAGCCATTACTCGATCACCGGTCTTCGGCTCGGGCCGGCCGGCGGCCGCAACTACTCCCGGGTCCTGGATCACCCTGCTCTTGCGACGGTGCTGAAGAACACCTTGGTCTGGGTGGTCGCGGTCGTCGTACTCACCATCCTGATCAGTCTCGCGCTGGCGCAGTTCCTGTCCAAAGACTTCTTCGGACGGCGCGTCGTCCGGTGGTCGGTGATAGTTCCGTGGGCGGCGTCGCTGGTGATCACCGCGCGGCTGTTCACCCTGATCTATGACTACTACCACGGCATTCTGAACCACACGCTGCTCTCGTTGCACCTGATATCCAAGCCGATCGACTTCCTGGGTGATGATCGCTGGACGATGACCTCCATGATCGCCGTCGGTGTCTTCGTCTCGATCCCGTTCACCGCCTATGTCTTTCTCGCCGGCTTGAACTCGATTCCGTCCGACGTCTTCGAGGCCGCGCTCATCGACGGTGCGAAGCCGTGGCAGATCTACTGGAGCGTGACGCTGCCGCTGCTGCGGCCGGCGATGCTAGTGGCGAGCGTCCTCAACATCATCTATGTGTTCAACTCCTTCCCGATCGTCTACACCCTCAACGACCGCAATCCCGGATTTACCCACGACACCTCGATCACGTTCATGTACAAGCTCGCGTTCAAGAGTTCCGAGCACGACATCGGCATGTCGGCCGCGACCGGAGTGTTCAACGTGATCCTCATCCTGCTGGTCGTGATGGCGTATCTCAAGCTCGTCAGATGGCAGGAACCGGTGAACCGATGACAACCCTGACCGCTGCCCGCCGTAGTTCGGCCGTGCGGAGGACGGGCTGGCGCTCGGCCCGTCCAGTTGTCCTGCCGCTGGTCGGGCTGATCGTCGCGATGCTGTTCCTGGCGCCGTTCGCGGTGATGTTGCTGGACGCGTTCCGGACCAGCGACGACGTGCTGGCCACACCGACCTCGTTCCTTCCCAAGCACTGGCAGTTCTCCTCCTTCGCGGATGTGATCGGCGACGGACGGTTCCGGAGTTGGCTGAAGACCTCGTTGCTGGTGGCCGGTGCCTCGACGGTGATCGTGCTCATCGTGTCGGTACCAGCCGCGTACTTCACGGCCAGATTCAAATTCCGGGGCAGGATGGCCTTCCTGCTGCTGGTGCTGATCACCCAGATGTTCTCGCCGACCTCGCTGGTCGTCGGCATCTACCGGGAGTTCTTCGAGGCGAACCTGGTCAACACCTACCTGGCG
>JAVEES010000045.1 GCA_030840285.1 Pseudonocardiales bacterium | reverse complement strand
GTGAGCAACTCTGGGCGCAGGGCCGGCTCACCTCGACCGTGCGGGACGGCAAGCAGGACGCCGGAGCCAAATTCTCCGACTACTTCGAATTCTCCGAGCGGTTCACCTCATTGCCCTCGCACCGGATTCTGGCCCTGTTCCGCGGCGAGAAGGAGGAGATCCGGGAGGTCAGCGTCACGGCCGAGGAATCGGTCGGGCGCAGCCGCTACGAGGATCGGATCGCCGCCCGGTTCGGCGTGGTCGATGCCGGACGTCCGGGCGATGCCTGGTTGTCCGAGACGGTTCGATGGGCCTGGCGCACCAGGATCTTCACCAGGCTGGGTATCGATCTGCGGGTCCGGCTGCGCCAGTTCGCCGAGGATGAAGCGGTACGGGTGTTCGCGGCGAACCTGCGCGATCTGCTGCTCGCCGCGCCGGCCGGATCGCGCGCGACGATGGGCTTGGACCCGGGGCTGCGTACCGGTGTCAAGGTCGCGGTCGTCGATGCCACCGGCAAGGTGGTCGCTACCGAGACGATCTACCCGCACGTCCCGCACCGGCGCTGGGACGAGGCCGTCGCTGCTCTCAGCAGGCTGGCCCGCGAGCATGCTGTCGATCTGATCGCGATCGGCAACGGAACCGCGTCACGAGAGACCGACAAGCTCGCGGCCGAGTTGATCGCCCGCAATCCTCAACTGGCGATGACCAAGGCGGTCGTCTCCGAGGCCGGCGCGTCGGTGTACTCGGCTTCGGCCTACGCCTCCTCCGAACTGCCGGCCTTGGACGTGTCGCTGCGCGGTGCGGTCTCGATCGCCCGGCGGCTGCAGGACCCGCTCGCCGAGCTGGTGAAGATCGATCCGAAGTCCATCGGGGTGGGGCAGTACCAGCACGACCTGGCCGAGGCCAGCCTGTCCCGCTCGCTGGACGCTGTGGTCGAGGACTGCGTGAATGCGGTCGGGGTCGACGTGAATACCGCCTCGCCGCCTTTGCTGGCCAGGGTTTCGGGCATCGGAGAGACCCTGGCGGCGAACATCGTCGCGCATCGCGACGCGGCCGGACCGTTCCGATCGCGGAGAGCGCTGAAGGACGTCCCGCGGCTCGGCGACAAGGCCTTCGAGCAGTGTGCCGGGTTCCTGCGGATCATCGACGGCGACGATCCGCTGGATGCCTCGAGCGTGCACCCCGAGGCGTACCCGCTCGTGCGCCGCATCGCCAAGGCATCCGGGGCCGACGTGAAGTCGCTGATCGGCAACTCGGCGGTGCTGCGGTCACTGCGGCCGGTCGATTACGTGGATTCCGTGTTCGGCGTTCCGACGGTGACCGACGTCATCTCCGAATTGGACAAGCCCGGACGGGATCCGCGACCGGCCTTCACGACCGCGGCCTTCGCGGACGGCATCGAGGAGCTGTCGGACCTGCGCGCCGGAATGGTGCTCGAAGGCGCGGTGACGAACGTGGCGGCCTTCGGTGCCTTCGTCGACATCGGAGTGCACCAGGACGGCTTGGTCCACATCTCGGCGATGTCCAAGACCTTCGTGCGCGACCCGCGCGAGGTGGTCAAGCCCGGTGACATCGTGCGGGTCAAGGTGCTCGAGGTCGATATCGCGCGCAAGCGGATCGGGCTGTCGCTGCGGCTCGACGACGAGGTGGGCGCCGCTCAAGCAGGAGGCCGCCGCGAGCCGAAGGGTGGCGGCCCGAAGGGCGAGCCGAGAGGTGACCAGCCCAGAGGCGGCGGCCCGAAGGGCGACCAGGCCGGGCGAAAGAGTGCGGCACGACACACCCCGCCGGCGCCGCCTGCCGGCTCGATGGCTGAGGCCCTGCGCCGAGCGGGCCACGGCTGATCCGGGGCCTGGGCGCGCCGGAGCTTTCGGGCCGGAATAATTCCTGATGAGATAGGTATCTCTACAGGCTTGGTTGACATTGGCCCTTCGACGGGCGACGCTAGAGGGCGTGTCGCCATCGCCCGTGCGCCTGCCCGTCACCGCTTCGCTGGTTCGCCGGCTGCACGTGGATCTGATGCGCCTGGGCACCGCGGGATGTCCGCCGGTTCTCTGATCCGGCCGCCCGTCCGTCCCACCTGTGAGAAAGCTCAGCCCGCATGCATCTGGACTACTCGTTAGCGCTCGCCGGCGCGCTGGTCGGCCTGCTGGTCGGTCTCACCGGCATGGGCGGCGGAGCGCTGCTGACTCCTTTGCTCGTGCTGTTCTTCAACGTGCCCCCGCTGGCCGCCATCTCCAGTGATCTGGTGACCAGCCTCGTGATGAAGCCGGTCGGCGCGGTCGTCCACCTGCGTCGAAGGACCGTCCAGACCGGGCTGCTGAAGTGGCTCGCGCTCGGCGCCGTCCCGTCCGGTTTCATCGGTTCCATGATCATCGGCACGATCGGGCATTCCAGCCAGGTGCAGTCGAGGTTGAAGATCGTGATCGGGATCGCGCTGCTCGCCTCGCTGAGCTGCACGGTGCTGCGGCAGCTGATCGACCGCCGCGCCGCCGGACGCCCGGACGACCAGCCGGCCACTGCGCTGATCGTGAAACCGGCCCGGACGGTTGCGATCGGGATCATCGGTGGTTTGGCAGTGGGCATGACCTCGGTCGGGGCCGGCTCGCTGATCATCGCGCTGCTGCTGCTGGCCTATCCGCGGTTGTCGCCGAAGCAGCTGGTCGGTACGGATATCGTCCAGGCGATTCCGCTGGTGGCTTCCGCGGCCCTCGGGCACCTGCTGTTCGGCGAGGTTCGGCTCTCGATCACCACCTCGCTGCTGATCGGGGCCATCCCGGCGGTCTACATCGGGTCGCGGATGTCCGCGCAGGCACCGGCCCGGGTGACTCGCCCCATCATCTCCGCCGTCCTGATGGGCTCGGCGCTGGCGCTGCTGAAGGCACCGTCGGCCGGCATCGTTGTCGGCGCCCTGGTTGCCGGTGGCGCGATGATCGCGCTCGGTCGAGTGAGCCAGCCGCGTCGCGAACCCGCCGAGCCACTGGGCGAGCACCTGACTGACGCGGTCGCATCCCCGGGCTGATCGGCCGCTCTTGAAGATCCGCTGCCGCTGTGGTCGGGTGGCAGGGGTGCGCGAAACGCTTCGCTGAACAGCAGGGAATCTCGGCGTTCGCCCATCACCTGGAGCGATGAGATGTCCTTGTCGGATCGATTGTCCGTCACGCCGCTACCGTCCATCCGCCGCAAACGCCGTGCTGGCCCGACCCGGGCGATCCTGTTCGGCGCGCTGGCGGGTGCGGCGGGGACGACTGCCCTGGACGCGGTGACGTACCTAGATATGACCGTGCGGGGCCGCGCGGCGAGCCAGACTCCGCAGGGCACCGT
This sequence comes from Pseudonocardiales bacterium, assembly GCA_030840285.1. Lineage (GTDB taxonomy): Bacteria > Actinomycetota > Actinomycetes > Mycobacteriales > Jatrophihabitantaceae > Jatrophihabitans_A. The sequence goes on along the minus strand of JAVEES010000045.1, from coordinate 6,498 downwards.
TGAGGCGGTGTCGGAGAAGATCCAGCTACCGATTCCGGGCGAGGGCAAGGCGCGGGAGAATCGCATTGCGGGCCTCGGTGGAGTCGCCGCAATCGTCACCGGCGCCGCGGTCGGAGCGCTGGCTGGCCTGAGCCGCTCGCTCGGGTGGAAGCCGGGCCCGGTGGTCGAGTCGCTGGCTGTCGGCGGAGTGGCGATGCTGGTGGCCAACGCGGGAATGGCAGCGTTGGCAGTGACAGACCCTCGTACCTGGACGGCTGCCGACTGGGCGAGCGACGTCCTTCCACATGTGGCGTACGGGGCGGTCACGGTGGCGACGCTCGAGCACTTTCGCGGTCTGGACTAACGCTAGGAAGCGCCGGTGATGCTCTGCTTCACTGCGCTCCGCTAGGGTTGCCTGCGGGTGAGCCGGGAAGTCTGGTCGGCAACGTCTCTGCCGTCCGGAAAAGCAGCGAGGAGCGCCGTGCCCGACACCTATCCCTTCGCCTGGCTCGTCCTGCTCGTCGCCGTCGTCGGCATCGCGGCTGTGCTGTCCAACCGGATCACCGCTGTTCTGCGAATTCCGGCGACGGTCCTGATGTTGGTCGCTGCCGCCGTCGCGGTGAAGGTTGTACCCGACCTGCATGCGCCGCAGGAACGGACTGTCGATCGGCTCGTGACGGTCGCATTGGCGTTCATCCTGTTCGACGGCGGCATGCACATCGGCTGGCCGAGGTTTCGGGCAGCCGCCCGTCCGATCGGGATCGTCGGGGTGGCGGGCACCTTCCTGACCACCGCCGGCGCCGCGCTGTTCCTGCACGTTGCGGTCGGGCTGAGCTGGTATCCGTCCCTGCTGGTGGCGACAGCGGTCGCGCCGACCGATCCGGCGGTCGTGTTCTCGGTGCTCGGGCAGCGAGAGGTCTCCGGTCGTAGCGGCACGGTGCTAGAAGGCGAGTCCGGCGCGAACGATCCGGTGGGCATTGCGCTGATGACGGCACTGCTCGCCGCGGGCGGGCTCTCGGGTGCCGCATTCGCCCACGTGGGCGCTGAGTTCGCACTTCAGATGGCAGTCGGCGCAGCGGCCGGGGTGATCGGCGGCAAGGCACTGCTGTGGTTCATGCGCCACGTTCCGCTGCCCGGCGAAGGCCTGTATCCGCTACGCACCGTGGCGTGCGCTCTGGGGCTGTTCGGCGTGACGACCCTCGCGCACGGATCAGGGTTCCTGGCGGTGTTCATCGCGGGTGTTCTGATCGGCGATGCGCGAGCGCCGTACAAGCGCGAGATCGAGCATTTTCACTCCGCGGTCGCCAGCCTCGGCGAGATCGTCGCGTTCGTGGTCCTTGGCCTGACGATCGATCTGGGCTTTCTCACTCATCCAGACGTGTGGATTCCCGGTCTGGCGCTGGGGGTGGTGCTCGCCTTCGTGATCCGGCCGCTGCTGGTCGGGCCGTGTCTGGCCGGCGCGGGACTCACCCGCAACGAGAAGGGCTTCGTCCTGTTCGCCGGGCTCAAGGGGGCCGTACCGATCCTGCTGGGTAGCTTCCTGCTGAGTGCGCACCTGCCTGAGGCTGAGCGGCTCTACGGCATCGTCGTGGTCGTCGTGCTGTTCTCCGTCATCGTCCAAGGCGGCCTGCTGCCGACGGTCGCGAAGCTGCTGCGGGTGCCGATGCGGGTGCTGGAGCCCGAGCCGTGGGCTCTGGGCGTGCGGCTGCGCGACGAGCCCCATGGCGTGCACCGGCTGACGGTTGCGCCCGGGTCTTTAGCGGATGGCAAGACCATCGCTGAACTGTCCACACTGCCCGAAGGCGCCTGGGTGAGCTTCGTGGTGCGCGCGGGCCTGCTCGTCCCGGTCAGCGCCGATACCGCCCTGCAGGCCGCGGACGAGGCGCTGGTGCTCGGCGATCCTGATGTGACCGAGCAGCTCAAGAGCGTGTTCGAACGTCCCGAGGCGCCCGATCCCGAACTGTCCTAGGAGCACTCAGCCGTCTCAGGCGCCGGATGAGATGCCTGCGATGACGGTGTCGACGACCTGCTGGGCGAACCGGTCGCTGAGGGCCGCGTGGCCATGAAGCAAGCGGTGGTAGAACGCGCCGTACAGCAGGTCGAGAGTCACATCGATGTTGGTGTTGGCCGCGATTTCACCACGCTCGATCGCCCGCAGCAGAGGTTCGCGTCCTGCGTCACGCCGGGGCTGCAGGAAATGTTGCCGATACAGCCGGGCGAACTCGGGGTCGAGCTGCGCCTCGGCGATCAGGCCGGCGATCACCCGTCCGAACGGCTTGCCGTTGAGCAGGCGTAGCCAAGGGCGGAAGTCAGCCAGCAGGTCGCCGCGCAGCGTGCCGGTGTCGCGAGCGGCCTTCTTCGACAGCGTTGCCGCCCATTCGGTGGCGAGCGCGTCCAGGGCGAGCAGTTCCTTCGAAGCCCACCAGCGATAGATCGTCGCCTTGCTGACGCCGGCCCGTTCGGCGACGTTGTCCATGCTCATCTCGTGCAGACCCTGCTCGAGCAGGAGCTCCATCGTGGCGGCCAGAATCGCCTGCTCCGCCTTGGCGCTGCGCGGTCGACCGCGCGGTCGCGTACTCGTCATCGAGCTCTCCACTCCACTATCGCCCTTGATCTATCTGAAACTACAAGTCCAGTGTCTGAACACCCAGCTAAACCCCGCTTTGGGCGTCTGGAAATCCCCTCTACAGGGCTGTTTGGAGGTAATTCGGGACGCCCAAAGCGGGAGGCTGGGGGTCGGGCTGGGGGTCGGACTGGTGTGTTCACGGATTCGCGCACGCCTCGGCGGACGGAATGTGGGAGGACAGCCCATTCGAGGAGGTATTCATGACTGAGAGCACGCCGCCCGTCACCACGACCGATGACGGCATCCCAGCCCCCAGTGACCACCATTCGCAGACGTTGGGACCGAACGGCCCGATCCTGCTGCAAGACCATTACCTGATCCAGAAGATGGCGCACTTCAATCGAGAGCGGGTACCTGAGCGTGTCGTGCACGCCAAGGGCAGCGGTGCGTTCGGTTACCTGGAGATCACCGAAGACATCTCCGATTTCACCAAGGCTGATCTGTTCCAGCCCGGACGAAAGACCGAGATGCTGGCCCGCTTCTCGACCGTGGCCGGCGAGTTGGGTTCACCTGACACCTGGCGCGACCCGCGCGGCTTCGCGCTGAAGTTCTATACGCGGGAGGGCAACTACGACCTGGTCGGCAACAACACGCCGGTGTTCTTCATCCGAGACCCACAGAACTTCTCGGACTTCATCCATTCTCAGAAACGCCGCGCTGACAACCTGTTGCGCGACCACAACATGCAGTGGGACTTCTGGAGCAGCAAGCCGGAGTCCGCGCACATGGTCACCTGGCTGATGGGTGATCGCGGCATCCCGTCGAGCTTCAGGAAGATGGACGGATTCGGCAGCCACACTTACCTGTGGGAGAACGCGGCTGGTGTCAGGCACTGGGTGAAGTACCACTTCAAGACAGACCAGGGAATCGGCTTCCTGCCTCAGGCCGATGCGGACCGGATCGCCGGCGAGGACGCCGAGTACCACCGTCGTGACCTGTACGACCACATCAAGACCGGCAACGCCCCGTCCTGGACGGTGTCCGTGCAGCTCATGCCGATTGCCGACGCGGCCGACTACCGCTTCAACCCGTTCGACCTGACCAAGGTGTGGCCGCATGCGGACTACCCGCTGATCAAGGTCGGCCGGATGGTGCTCGACCGCAACCCCGAGAACGGTTTCGCCCAGGTGGAACAGGCAGCATTCGCACCGGCCAATCTCGTGCCGGGCATCGGGCCCTCTCCTGACAAGATGCTGCAGGGCAGGCTGTTCAGCTACCCCGACACCCAGCGGTACCGCATCGGGCCGAATTACCTGCAATTGCCGGTGAACGCACCGAAGGTACCGGTGCATTCCTACAACCGCGACGCCAGCATGGCTTACATCAATGGCGGCGATCCGACCTATGCGCCCAATTCCTACGGCGGACCGGTTGCCGATCCATCGGCCGAACTGCCTGCCTGGCAGGTCGAGGCGGGCGAAATCGTCCGCAACGCCTACACCTTGCACAGCCAGGACGACGACTTCGGCCAGGCCAGGACGCTTTATCGCCGCGTGCTGGATGACGCGGCACGTGCCCGGCTGGTGGCCAACATCAGCGGGCACCTGTCCAACGGTGTCGCCGAGCCCGTGCTGTCGCGCGCCCTGCAGTACTGGAGCAACGTCGATGGCAACCTCGGCGCCCGCATCGCCACCTTCATCGGAGTCCCGCAGGCCTCCACACCGGTCGCCTGAGGGAGAAACCCTTTCCGCCGGGCCGGATCGGGCTCTATCGGCCCGGCCCGGCGGCCCCTACCAAATCGCAGGAGCACAACCATCATGATGCGCAAGTACGTAACCGAATTCATCGGCACCTTCGTCCTGGTGTTCACCGTCGGCTGCGCGGTCCTCACCAAATCTCCACTCGCCCCGCTCGCCATCGGTGCCAGCCTCATGGTCGGGGTCTATGCGGGTGGCCACATCTCTGGCGGTCACTACAACCCAGCTGTCAGCTTCGCCGCGTTCGTCCGCGGCCGGCTCAGCGGGCGCGACCTGGTGCCGTACTGGATCGCCCAGCTCGTGGGCGGCGCGGTGGCCGCCGGTCTGGCCGTGTTCATCATCAACCCGCCCACGCGGCACCCCGTTGCACTCACCGGCCGCCCGCTGCTGGCGGCACTGCTGGCGGAGTTCATCTTCGCGTTCGTGCTGTCCTACGTCGTCCTGAACGTGGCGACCAGCAAAGACCACCCCGACAATTCCTTCTACGGCCTGGCGATCGGCTTCACCGTGATGGTCGGCGCGGTTGCGGTCGGCGGTGTCAGCGGAGGGGTCTTCAACCCGGCGGTCGCTTTCGGCGGATCATTGATGGGCCTGTTCGCGTGGTCGAATATCTGGCTCTACCTCGTCGGTAACCTGGCAGCCGGTGCGGTGGCCGGTGGCGTCTTCCTGCTGCTCAATCCTGACGATTCACCGCGCCGCGCTTCGAGGACTGTCGCGCCGGCATCGGCGAACGGCACGGTGCGGGCAGCGGCAAGCCACAGCTGATCTGGACCATATCCAGCAGTACGTCCGGTGCTGCATGTCATAGCTGCATAGCAATCGGTGAAATGGTCTGCGCGATGCCTTCTGCTGGAAGGACTCGCGCAGACCTTCGCCGTGTTACGCCGAAACAATCCCGAAATCCAAAGCTGGCACTGTGTGCTTGCTTGTGCCGCGCTGGCGTATCACCGCGCGAGACAGAATTCGTGAACTCCGTTGTGGGAAGGGAACAGTTGTGTCCGTGACAGCGGCCCTGGCGGTGGCATTCCTCGGCGTGCTGACCTCGCCGGCCTTGCACCTGGTGCGGGCCAGGCGGCGCCGCCAGGCGGCTGCGGACGGCACGCTCACGCTGGTGTTTCCAGCACAGGAGCTGCGCGCGCTGGACCTGCAGCTGCGAGTTGCCGCCGCGGATGAATTGGCCCGCTTCGAGCTGGAGCTGGCCGCGTACGTGACCGGATTGCGCGTCGGGTATGTGGTGGCGGTGAGCGACTCGGCCGGTGGTGTCGCCATCGAACTCTCCGACGGCCAGCGCCTTTCGCTCGGCGGCGTGGCCCACCGGACGCGCCGGTTGCTCACCGCGCGGGCAACCTCGGACCTGCTGCGCCCCACCCTTGTCGAGCGGGACGGCATCACGTATCGGCTATTGCTGCGGGGCCATCGCGGTGACGAGGTCGAATTGCATGCTCGGCGAATGGTGCTGGCCGCGCCGACCGTGTAAGGGCGCGCTCCGACAGCAGGCTCAGCCGGCAAACCCAGATGTGTGTGAGTTCGAACTAGGGAACGAGGATGACGGTCTTGCCAGGCCTGGGCTTCGGCAAGGACCCGCTCTCGTAGGCAGCCTTTCCAGCAGATAGTGGGAAGGTCTGCGCGATGGTGACCTCGACTTGGCCCGCGGCGATCAACGCGGCCAGTTCCTCTAGACGGTCACGGCGTGTGCGGACGACGAAAAAGAACGCCCTGATGCCGTACTTGTCGGCCAGCTTCTGGCTCGGGGGCTCCTGGAGAACGACGAGTTGACCGCCCGGGCGGACCGAGGCGTACATCCATTCCGGCACGTCGCCGCCGACAGCGTCGATTGCCACGTCGAACGCTTGTAGATCGCTCGCCTCCGAGTAAGGAGCGGTCACGACCACGTGGTCAGCACCGAGGCCTCTCGCGCGGGCCTCGGCCGACGCCGAAGTCACGGTCACTGTGACTTCGGCGCCCATCTCATGCGCGAACTGGGTGAGGAATGCCCCGACCGCACCGGTTCCGCCCCTGATCAGAAGGCGCTGACCGGCAGTCACATGCGCCTGATCGCTCAGCGCCTCCCAGGTGGTCAGAGCGGGCAGGGCCGCGGCGGCCGCGTCGACATCGGAGACCATGGTTCCCTTCCTTGCGACGCACGCGGCCGGGACAACCACAAACTCAGCCGCTGCACCATCGCGGTCGAATGGC
>JAVEES010000387.1 GCA_030840285.1 Pseudonocardiales bacterium | reverse complement strand
CCAGAACTGCGGGTCGTCCTCAAAGAGCAGCTGCCGCATCAGAAGTCCTTTCGAATTGGCCGATGTTCCGGGCCACTTGTGGTGAGTTGACTTACGCGGACTGGCGGGATTGTGGTGTGCGGACGATCTCAGGTAGGCACCGCGACGGCCGACCCGGCCACATGTGGGTGTCATCGGCGTGGATCGCTAGCGGTGAGGGGCCCGTGTCGGAAATCGCCGGGGCCTCGCCCTGGGATTCGACCGTGGCGAGGAAAGCGCCGCCCACCGTTTGCATGCTCCGATCAATGACGCTAGCCATGGCAGCAGCGTAAGCAGTAATGTGGCAGATGTCAATTATATTCTTGTCAGGTGACATCGCTTGTGTTACCGTGCGATGCGTGACGCGCGCCACCACCAGGAGGTCGGACCTGACCGCCACCCAGCTGCGCCAGGCATATGGAGGGGTAGGCGCATGAGGTTGATGAGCCCCATGGACTCGATCTGGTTGCTGCTCGAATCCCCCGACACGCCAATGCATTTCGGCACGCTGATGATCTTTTCACCACCGGCGGGTTCGCCTGGCGACTTCGTCGAGACGCTGGTGGGCCGGATGCGCTCGGCGCGAGACGTCCGGGCGCCGTGGAATCAGCGGCTCGCCAGCGGCCCTTTCGGGCAGCGGCTTCCGGCGTTGCGCGAGGACCCTCACATCGACGTCGACCACCACTTCCGCTACCTGGCTGTCCCGCCGCCCGGTGGTCGGCGGGAGCTGATGGATGTCGTCTGCCGGCTGCACAGCAGGCCGCTGGACTTCGATCGGCCGCTGTGGGAATGTCACCTGATCGGGGGCTTGGAGGATGACCGCTTCGCGATCTACACCAAGATTCATCACGGCCTGCTGGACGGCGGCAGTGCGTCACGGCTGCTGTTCGGCATGCTGTCCCGCAGTCACCGAACCCGAAACATGGTGCCGATGTGGGCGATCGCCCCGCCCGAACAATCGAACAACGCGCCCAATGACCAACTGCGCACACAGCGCCCGAGTAGATTCCGCGCATCGGTGCAGTCCCTGGGCAGCTTGCTCGCTGGATCGCTGGCGGTGCCCTACACCGACCCGCCCAATATTTTGCGTGAGGGGCTGACCGCGCCCCGCGACATCTCTTTTCGGGAATTCGATCTCGCGCAGTTCAAGTACGTGGCGAAGCTCGCCGACTGCACCGTGAACGACCTCGTCCTCTACGTGTGCAGCAGCGCCCTGCGTCGGTTTCTCGAAGAACGAAGCTGCCTGCCCGACCGGCCGCTAACCGTCGCGGTGCCCGTCAACCTGCGATCGGCCGGTGACGAGCGGCTGGGTAACGCCCTCGCTCAGCTCTATGTCAACCTCGCCACCAACGTCGCAGACCCTATTGACCGTCTGCAGGCGATCAAGCGTTCGGTCGCCGCGGCCAAGACCCAGCTGGAGGCCGTCCCAGAACGGGCCCGCATGCTGCAGACGCTCGCGGTGACGGCCCCGTACATGTTGGGAATGGTGGCCGGTCTCGGCGGCCACGCCCCCGCGCCGTACAGCCTGAACATCTCCAATGTGCCCGGCCCGCCAGCCCCGCTGTACTTCAACGGTGCACGCATGGAAAGCCTTGTCCCCCTCTCGTTTCTAATGCACGGCGGGGCGCTCATCGTCATCTGCACCAGCTACGCCGGCAAGCTCGTGCTGGCGATCACCGCCGCCCGCGAGCAGCTACCGGAGTTCGACGACATCGGCGACCATCTCGACGATGCCTTCGAGGAGATTTCTCGGTTGTTCACCGAAACGGAGACGGCCCGATGAACCAGATGGGCAGCAACGACGCAATCTGGCTCTACATCGAACCCCCGAGCGAGTCGGCACATGTGACCCTGGTGAGCGTCTACGAGCCCGGTGAGCTGCCGCCACTGACCCGCCAAGAGCTCGAGGCGCACCTGCACGATCGGCTCGTGTCGGGCGTCCCGGTGTTTAGCCGCCGGCTGCGCCAGCTTCCCTTCCATGCCGACTTTCCGTATTGGGTGGACGATCCGCACCTGGACCTGGGGCGCCACGTCCGTGAGCGCTCCCTCGCCGGGCCCGGAAGCTGGAACGCGTTGCTGGCCACCGCCATGGAGATCCACGCCGAACCGCTGGACAAGCGCCACCCGCTGTGGGACTTCACCCTGGTCACCGGCCTCAACCGTGCGCGCGGACTCCCGAAGGGCAGCTTCGCGGTCGTGAGCCGGTTTCACCACGCCATGGTCGACGGCAAGTCGCTGCTCGAGGTGATACACCTGCTGCACGACCTTTCACCGCAAAGCGCGCCGCCCGCGCAACCGACGCGCGCGCAGACCGCTGCCGACGGGCCGTCGCTAGCGACCATCGCCGTGCGGGCCGCCGTGCACACGATCGCCAACCCGACCGACATGCTCACCCGGGTGGCACGCCGCCTGCCGCTGCTGGGCAGGCAACTGGTGAATCGCCAGGCGCGGATCACGCTGCCTCAAACCCGCGCTCCCCGCACGCGCTTCAATGGCCCGGTCACCGCGGATCGCCGGCTGGGCTTCGCGCAGTTCGACTTGGACCGGCTGCGGGCGCTGCGGTCGGCGGTTCCTGGCAGCACCCTCAACGACGTCGCGTTGACGATCATCGGAGGCGCGCTGCGCGACTATTTGGACAAACTCG
>JAVEES010000385.1 GCA_030840285.1 Pseudonocardiales bacterium | reverse complement strand
ATCTAGGCACGCGCTCACGCAGACGCGTGGTTCTTCATGCACGAGCACCCATTTTCTCGGTTCGCTGAGCCACATGGGAAAGGGGGCGGCCACATTGGGCAGACGGATGACATTCCACGATCGGGCCGGGTACCGGCTCAGCAGGGCGATTCCGTACGCCGCCTCGCCCGGCTGCTCGGTGCCCGTCGCAGCCATCCAGGTCGCGCCCGGCGTCCCGGACAGCGCCGCCACGAATCGGTGGCTGACCGCATTCATGGCCTCGGCCGCTACCGCCGTCAGGTCGCTGTGCTGGGAGCGGTGCTGGTCGCGGTCGACCTCTTGTAGCGCCAGCACATCCGGATTCAGCTCCGCAATGATCGAGGCGAACGTACTGACCGACACCTCCTCCTTGGCTCGTTCTTCCGGATCGGTCGAAGACTTACCGTGCAAGATGTTGAATGTCACCAAGCGCATGGTGTTCAGTCTGCCAACCGGAGGTCGTGTGTCGCATCGAGGTGAGTGCGCGTTCCGGCGCCTGGGGTTCTCATGAGTGACATCGTTGATCGGTCGGCCATGCGCGAGGCCATGCGCGTCGTCGCCTCGGTGCTCAAGCAGACACAGCTGCCGTTCGCCCTGGGCGGAGGCTATGGCCTGTGGGCGTGGGGTGGCCCTGAGCCTGAGCACGACGTGGACTTTCTGGTGGCTGAGGCGGACGTGGAGAGCATCGTCGCGGCGCTGTCGAAATCCGGACTGCAGCCCGAACGCCCTCCCGAGGACTGGTTGGTCAAGGTGCACGTCGAGGGTGCCCTGGTGGATTTGCTTCACCGTGTGGTGGGCGAAGCCGTGACGGCCGACGGCTTGCTGCAAAGCGTGGAGGACCTGGATCTGCTCGGTATCAGGGTCCCGGTTCTGCAGCCAACGGAGCTGATCAGCCTGAAGCTGGCCTCACTCACCGAGCACAACTGCGATTTCGCCGCCGTGCTGCCCGCGGTTCGAGCGGTCCGCGAGCGGGTCGACTGGCCTCGCGTCCTCAGCCGAATCGCGGGCAACCCGTTTGCCGAAGCCTTCATCTTCCTGCTGAAGCGGCTCGATATCGTGCCCGCCGTGGACTGACACCCTTCCCGCCGCCCGCTGCGATTTTCGGTGATCATCTCGCGTCTGGTGTTGCCATAGCAGCAGCAGACGTGAGTTGATCACCGGATTTTGGGGGACGGTCGGGACGGTCGGGACGGTGGGGACGGATCGGACGGTGGGACGGTGGTAACGGCAAGTGCGTTCACTGGTCGATCAGCCGCACTCGGCACGCCAGGTGCAGCGCGAATCGGGTATCGGCGTCAGACAGGTCTGCCTGTAGGTCGGCAGCAATTCGTTTCATGCGGTAGCTAACGGCATTGGGGTGCAGGTTCAGCACCCGCGCCGCGGCCCTCGGCGAGCCCTGCGCGTCCAGGACCGCGGCAAGAGTTCGGATCGCCTGCCGGCTCTGCGTGGCGCCGCGCGCGTCCAGCGGTGCCAGCAATTCGGCGATGAGCCGGCTGCTGAATGGCGAGGCGTACAACTCGGCAAGAAGCCGGCGCAGGCCATGGGAGTCGAAGCGCACCACCGCGCCAGGGTTCTGCCCGGCCTCTGCCGAGTCCGCGGCTCCGCGCGCCTCCTGCGCCGTTTGCTGTACGCCCGCCGGCCCCTGTTGCGGTGACCCGATGCCCGCATAGACGTAGGCGTCACCGGCGGATTGCAGCGCCGCGGTCAGGGTCTCGATCTCTTTCAGCACACGCGCCGGCAGGTCCTGCGAGCTACCCCGCTCGGTTCGCAGGATCAGCAGGCTGCCGCCGGATCGAGCCACATGCCACTGGCCCTTTCCGGTATGCAGCGATTGCAATGCGGTGAGTTCGGCGAAGTCGATCAGGCGCCGTTCCCGTTGTGCATCCTGACCGGCAGTGCTGCGGATGTGCAGCCAGGCCGCCAGGTGAGTCTCGTCGATCGGCAGGCCCAGGTCGCGTGCCTGAGCGGCGAGCAGCGCGAGTTGCTTGCGCTCGGCTACCAGAATTTGCGCGATCAACTCGGCACGCGTCTGGGCCGGGGCGAACAGCCGGTTGAGCTCAGCCTCCATCAGCCGCGCAACGGCGGCTGCGAGGGCCGGTAGCACGAGCCGAGTCGCGTCATCGTCGCGAACGGATTCCACCCGGCCCACCACGCGGCCTCGTACGAAGACCGCTCCACCAGCGGCATTCGACTCACCCGGCACGGCGTCTTCCACGTAGGACAGCTGCCGGTCCAGCGCGTTCGAGGTCGCTTCCAGCAGTTCGGACACGGCGCCGCCCCGCTCACCGTCGCGGATCGCTTCGATGGCGGTCGCCGCCCGGGTCAGGGCGTCGGCCGCGCCGCCCTGGATCAGGCGGTCGATGCGGAGCAGCAAGCCGGCGATATCCCGGCCACCGTCCACGCTGAGAACGGGAAGTCCGGCGCGCTCGGCCAGGCTTGCCGAGGTCACCGGCAGGTGTTCTCGGCCCGCCAGCACCAGGGCTGCCAGCCCGTGGTCGGCCGCTTGCCTGATCGCGACGTCGAGTTCGTAGGGCGCCGCCGCGAGGCTCGCCGCCTGCATGATCACGACCAGGCTGCCGGTCGGAGCGGTGGTGACGCCGGCGACCGAATCCAGAGCGGCTACATCCAGGATCGTCCGGCTGTCAGCCGGTCCGGCACGCAACACCAGACCCAGCCGCGGGTGCTTGGTCAGGAGTTCGGCCACGGTAGGCATGCCGCATTATCGCTCGTACTTGTGCTCACGGCATAGCGCCGTCCAATTCTCTGTGACCGGAACACATGGCACGCCACCTGAAGTTGCTGCATCCTTCATATCCAGATTCACCGGACGGCGAGCCCGTAACGCTCGTTCACCGGACGGGAGGCTCGCAAAAGATCGGTGCAACACCACATCGTTCAGGAGTTCCGGATATGCCGCAGGCTGATACACCAGAAAGTTTCTACCTCCGAGAGGAGGACCTGCCCGCTTTTGCCGCAGGCTGTGCGGTGCTGGGCACCGGCGGCGGCGGCGCGGTGGACACCGGCTTCCTCACCGCGGTCAAGGCGATTCAGCAGCATGGCCCGCTGGAGGTTCGCAGCATCAACAGCTTCGACGACGACGACATCATCGTGCCGCTGTCGGGCGTCGGCGCGCCCACCGTCAGTAACGAGATGGTATCCAGCGACGACGACGCTGTCTTGATCGGGCAGGAAGTCGAGCGCCTGATGGGGCGTAAGCCCGCAGCGGTGATGTCGTCGGAGATCGGCGGATCGAACGGCATTTCGGCGGTGCCCTGGGCAGCGAGCCTCGGCGTACCGCTGGTCGATGCCGACGGCATGGGCCGCGCCTTTCCCGAGGTGCAGATGGTCTCGATGAACGTCGCGGGCCTTGAGGTCAATTACATCGTGCTCTGCGACGTGGTGGGTAACGTCTCGACGCTGCGACCGGTGGACGGACCGTGGTCGGAGCGGCTGGCCCGGGCGCTGTGCGTGGCCAGCGGCTCCGGCGTCCTGATGGCTGATTACATCCTGAACGCCGCGCAGGCGCGGGGTGCTGTCATCGAAGGCAGCGTGTCACACGCGCTCCGCATCGGCCGCTGCGTGCAGGACGCGGCCGACCCGGTGGCGGCCCTGATCGACCTGCTCGGCGCGGCACGACTGATCACCGGCAAGATCATCGATATCGAACGCCACACCGGTGGCGGCTTCGTGCGCGGGTCGGTCGTCGTCGAGGGACTCGGCGGTGATCGCGGCAGGATGGTCCGGCTCGAAGTACAGAACGAGAATCTGATCGCCCTCGAGGACGGCCAGGTGCTGGCCAGCGTCCCGGATCTGATCACTGTCGTCGACAGCCAGACCGCAACGGCGATCTCGACCGAGACTCTGCGCTACGGCCAACGGGTCACCATCCTGTCCTGGCCCTGTCACCCGCTGTGGCGCACCCCGCGCGGCCTGGAGATCGCCGGCCCCCGGGCGTTCGGCTACGACATCACCTACGTTGCTACCGAGGAGATCGCGCATGTCGCAAGCATCCCGGCCTGATCACCGCGACCTGCGCGTCGGAATCGACGTCGGTGGCACCAACACCGACGCGGTCGTACTCAATTCGGCCAACGAAATCCTGGCCTGGACGAAGCAGCCCACGACCCCGGACGTCACGGGCGGCATGCGCGCCGCGCTCGGCGAAGTTCTTCAGCAGGTGGGTTCCGAGCAGTTCCGCATCGGACGCGTGATGCTCGGAACAACCCATGCCACCAACGCGATTCTCGAACGTCGGGCCTTGGGCAGAGTGGCCGTCATCAGGATCGGCGCGCCGGCCACGACCGCGCTGCCGCCGCTGGTTGCCTGGCCCAGCGATCTCAAAGCAGTGGTTGCCGCCGACTCGATCATCGTTGGCGGCGGACATCTGGTCGACGGCTATCCGATCGCGCCGCTCGACCTGGACGCGGTTAGGCGGTTTCTCGAATCGCTTGCCGGCCGGGTGGACGCCGTCGCGGTGACCGGAGTCTTCAGCCCGGCCTTTCCCGATCAGGAGCGAGCGGTCGCCGAATTGGCGAGTTCGATTCTGGGTCCGGGCTTCCCGGTGTCGATGAGCCACGAGATCGGTTCATTGGGGTTGTTCGAACGTGAGAACGCCACGGTGTTGAACGCCGCGCTGTACGGCGTGGCGAGCGAGGTGACCGGCGCGCTGGATCAGGTTCTGGCCGACCGCCAACTCGACGTGTCCGCCTTCTTCGCTCAGAACGACGGGACGCTGATGGCGCTGGAATATGCGGCGCGCTATCCCGTCCTCACCATCGGCTCGGGACCCGCGAACTCGATCCGCGGTGCGGCTTTTCTGTCCGGCGTCGAGGACGCCATCGTTGCCGACGTCGGAGGAACGTCGACCGATCTCGGCGTGCTCATCAAGGGATTCCCCCGGGAATCCTCGGCGGCCGTCGAGATCGGCGGTGTGCGTACGAATTTCCGGATGCCGGACATCTTCAGCCTTGCGATCGGGGGAGGCACTGTCGTCGGCGGCACACCGGCGCAACTCAGCCTCGGTCCGCACTCGGTGGGTTACCGGATATCGACCGAGGGGCTGGTGTTCGGCGGCCGGACGCCCACCCTCACCGATGCCGCCGTGCTCGCCGGTCGCGGCAAGGTCGGCTCAGCCCGTCCGGCGTCGTGGGCCGAAGCTAAGCGGGCCTTGCTGCTAGCGGCCCTGGCCGAGAGCGACCAACGGGTGGTCGAGGCGGTCGATCAGGTCAGCCTGGGCAAGGCCGATCGGCCCCTGGTCGCGGTAGGTGGTGGCGCGTTCGTGCTGCCGGACGAGATCGAGGGAATCACCGAAGTTCTGCGTCCCGCCCATGGCGGAGTGGCCAACGCGGTAGGCGCCGCTATCGCACTGGTGAGCGGCAGGTGGGAGGCGATCGCGCCCGCCGGTGAAGGCCGCCGCAAGGCCATCGACGCCGCGTGCGAGATGGCGACCAGGCGTGCCGTCCAGGCAGGCGCAGCGCCCGACCAGGTCGAGATTGTCGAGCTGGCCGAAGTGCCGCTGTCCTACTTGCCCGAGCCTGCCGTCCGTATTCAAGTCAAAGCCGCCGGTCCGCTCGGCTGGCTGTGACCAGCCCGCTGCCGATGACCTCAACCGGAGGAACAATGCGTCGAATTATCGCGATCAGCTCGGCCGTGATCATGGCGGTTGCAGTAGCCGGGTGTGGGGGCGGCAAGCTTCGATCTCAACCCAAGACCAGCGGGACCGGTAACAACAAGACCTTCGTGTACTCCTACAGCCTTGATGTCGTCACCGACTGGGATCCGGCAACGTCCTATTCCAACGAGATCATCGCGATGGAGAACATCTACGAATCGCTGACCAAGTACGATCCACAAACCAAGAAGGTGTCGCCTCGACTGGCCACCTCCTGGCATGCAGCCGATGCGGGTAAGACGTGGACATTCACGCTGCGCACCGGGGTTAAGTTCCACAGTGGGCGCACTCTCGATGCAGCGGCTGCCAAGGACGCCATCGACCGAACCATCAAACTCAAGGGCGGCCCAGCCTACATCTGGGATTCAGTATCGAGCATCCAAGCCCCGGCCGCCGACACCCTGGTCTTTCATCTGAAGTACGCCGCGCCGCTGGACCTCATCGCGAGCTCGGACTACGCCGCTTATATCTATGACACCAAGGCCGCCGGAACCACCGACCTCAAGACCTGGCTGTCCAAAGGTCATGATGCGGGCAGCGGACCTTACACGGTCGGCTCCTGGAACAAGGGTCAAGAGACCGAAGTCAGACTGACCGCCTTCAAGGACTACTGGGGTGGCTGGAAGAGCAACCAATTCCAAGCGGTCGAATTCCGGGTGACCCCACAAGTCACCACCGCCTGGCAGCTATTGCAGCGCCAGCAGGTCAGCTTCGTCTTCCGGCTGACGCCGCAGCTCTTCGCCCAGGCACAGCAGAACAAGTCCCTGCACACCTCATACGCCTCGTCATTTGAGAACCTCCTCGCATTCTTCAACACGGCCAGCGGACCGATGGCCGATCTGCGGGTCCGAAAGGCCGTGCAGTCGGCGATCGATGTCAAGGGCCTGATCGCCGCGCTGAAGGGGTCAGGTGTCGCCGCGTCCGGAGTCATACCGGAGGGACTCATCGGCTACCACGATGGTCTTACGCTGCAGCAGAACCTCCCCACCGCCAGGAGCCTGCTCGCCGCGGCCGGCTATGGACCGGGGCACAAGCCGTTGACATTGAGTCTCACCTACGCTCAGGGCGACACTGACCAGCAGCTGTTCGTCACGCTGCTGACCTCAGCCCTGAGCCAACTGGGAGTCAAGCTCAACGCCAAACCGGAACAGTGGAATGCCCAGTGGGATCAGGGCAAGTCCACCGACCCGAGTAAGCACCAGGACATCTTTGTCATGTACTGGTATCCCGATTATGCCGACCCTTACTCGTGGTTCGCCAACCTCTTCCACAGCGCCAACCCGCCCTACTTCAACATGAGCTACTTGGCGGACAAGTCAGTCGATAACTCGATCGACGCGATGCCGGCCCTGACCGCGACCGACCATGCTCAGGCAGAGGCGGCCTATGGGGGCTTACAAACCGAGATCATCCAGAACCAGGCGGCGGTCGCGCCGCTGTTCGTCCAGAACTACCAGCGGGCGTATCTGGCATCGATCAACGGTTATGTCGCCAATCCGGCCTACCCCGATGTCGTCTTCGTGCACGACCTCACCACCGGGAGCTGACCCGGTGCTGCGATTCCTGCTCCGTCGGATCGGTCAAGCCGTGGCTGTGGTCGCGGGGGTGATCCTGCTGACATTCGTCATTCAGCGGGTGATTCCCGGCGATCCGGCGGTTGCGGCGGTCGGGCCCAAGGCCAGTCTCGAGCAGTTGGCCCAGGCGCGCCATGACTTCGGCCTCGACCAGTCACTGCCCATCCAGTTGTGGAATTACGCCGTGGGCTTGCTGCACGGTGATCTGGGGACAAGCCTGCACACCCACCAGGCAGTTCGCCACGACCTGGGCGCGGCCTTTCCGGCTTCGCTGGAATTGGTGGGGGCCGGAATCGTCCTGGCGGCGCTGATCGGCGTTCCGGCGGGTGTCCTCGCGGCGCGTTACCGCAGGCGCAGCGCGGATGCGGCGATCAGGGTCAACTCGATGCTCGCCGTGTCGGTGCCGACGTTCTGGTTTGCCCTGGTGTTGCAAGAGCTGTTCGCGACGAAACTCGGCTGGTTTCCGGTTGCCGGTGAGTACACCAGCAGCCTCGATCAGACGTCGCCGCTGCATATCTACACGAACATGACGCTGCTCGACTCTCTGATCACCGGCAATTGGCCTATCTTCACCAGCCTGATAGACCACCTGGTACTGCCCGTCATTGTGGTCGCTGCCTACCCGGCGGGTGTGATCGCGCAGTTGACGCGAGCCGCGCTCATCGAAGAGATCACCCAGGATCACACCCGGATGGAACGCAGCCTGGGCTTTTCCGAGCGTTCCGTCCTGCTGCGGTTCTCGATGCGGCCAGCACTGAATCCGGTGCTGTCCGTCGCAGCCCTGGTCTTCGCCTATTCGATCGTCAACACGTTTCTGGTGGAGTCGGTATTCAACTGGCCGGGACTGGGCAGTTATGCGGTGGACGCCATCCGCTCATCGGATACCCCGGCGATCGCGGGCGTCACCCTCCTGGTGGCGAGCACCTATGTCGTGCTGAATCTGCTGGTCGATCTGGTGCAATCGATGGTGGACCCACGGGTGAGGTTGTCATGAGTCTGGCTGACCTGCCACTGCGCTCTGATCGGCTGCGTCATTTCCGACGCCTGCGCGATCTGATCGGTGCCGACGTGCTGACCGGAATCGGTGCGGCGATTCTGTTCCTTGTTGTGATGGCAGCGTTGTTAGCGAACTGGCTTGCTCCCTACCCGAGCGATGCCGGCAGTGCCACGCACCCGGAGCAATCGTTGTTGAAGCCCGGAGCGAGTCACTGGATGGGTACCGATCAGGTCGGTCGTGACGTGCTGAGCCGGGTTCTCTACGGTGCCCGGACCTCGCTGTTCATCGTGGTCTGCGTCCTCGTCATAGCGGCGGTCGTCGGGGTGCTGCTGGGCGTGACGGCTGGCTATGCCGGGGGCATCGTCCGTGACGTCATCATGCGGGTCACCGACATCTTCCTGGCGTTTCCAGCGCTGCTTCTTTCGCTGGCGCTGGCCCTGGTGCTGCAAGCCAGCCTGCGGACCGCGATCATCGCGATCGCGGTGACCTGGTGGCCTTGGTATGCGCGCCTGACCGCCTCGATCGCGTCATCGATCCGCACTCGTGGCTATATAGAGGCTGCTCGCTGCCTGGGGGTGTCGCCGTTGAAGGTGATGCTGCGACATGTGCTGCCCAACTCGCTCACTCCGGTATTGGTGCAACTTTCCCTCGACGCGGGTGGGGTGATTCTCACCGCCGCGTCGCTGTCCTACCTCGGCCTGGGCGCTCAGGAACCGACTAGTGAGTGGGGACTGATGGTCGAGCAGGGACAGTCGCTGTTCACCACCGACTGGTGGGTTGTCACCTTCCCCGGACTGGCGATCCTGCTGGCTGCCTTCGGTTTCAACGTCCTGGGCGAGGGCCTTCGCTCAGCGCTCGATCCCCGGCGAGGTGCCCAGTGAGTACGGAGGTTGCTTCGGTGCCCGACGGTCCGCTGTCAGCCGCCGAGCCACTCATCGACGTTCGCGACCTGCGGGTGTGCTTCGGCGGCCGTCAGGTTTCCGGCATCGCCGAACTGGTGCTGCATGCCGGTCACTGTGTCGCGTTGGTGGGTGAAAGCGGATCGGGTAAGACAACCGCGCTGATGGCGCTGCTCGGTCTGCTCGGGCCGAGCAACGCGGATGTGACCGGTTCGGTAAGGGTCTGCGG
>JAVEES010000339.1 GCA_030840285.1 Pseudonocardiales bacterium | reverse complement strand
TACCGGCTTTTCAGTACGACGAGCTGCCGGATCTGCTCGATCTGATAGCTCAGTCGACCACCACGCCGCTGGTAGTGGCCCTCGACGGCGTCACCGATCCGCGCAACCTCGGGGCGGTCATCCGTTCCGCGGTCGCCTTCGGAGCGCACGGGGTGATCCTGCCGACCAGGCGATCAGCCGGCGTGACGGCGACGGCGTGGCGCACCTCAGCGGGGACGGCTGCCCGGATCCCGGTCGTGCAGGTGACGAACCTCGTCCGGGCGCTGAAGGACTGCCAGAAGGCCGGCCTGTCCGTCGCGGGCCTGGATGCCGATGGTGACACGACGCTGGACGAGTTGCCGTTCGCGGAAGATCCGCTGGTGATCGTGGTCGGTTCAGAGGGTCGTGGCCTGTCGCGGCTAGTGGGCGAGACCTGCGATGTCACCGTCTCGATCCCGATGACGGGCCAGGCCGAATCGCTGAACGCATCGGTGGCCGCGGCCGTCACGCTGGCCGAGGTTTCTCGCCGTCGCCGGTTGGCAGCTTCCTAGAAAGCGGGCTGGGATAGTTAGCGAGAACTCGCCGGACGTCCTCGTCGCTGGTCTGGTCGAAGTCGCGATACGCCTGGCCGACCGCCATGAACGGCTCGGGCATCCGAGGGCAGACGACCTCGTCGACCTCCTCCCGCAGCGCCTCACAGGTGTCGCGGGCGCCCGCCGGTGCAGCGGCCACGATCTTTGCCGGCCGCTGCCTGCTCACCGCCCCGATGGCGGCGCGCATGGTTGAGCCGGTCGCGAGCCCGTCGTCGACGATGATGACCACCTTGCCCGCGACGGTCGAACGCGGACGTCCGGCACGGTAGGCGGTCTCGCGCCGCCGCAGCTCGACGGCCTCACGCCGATAGACAGCCTCGAAGTCCTCGGCCGAGACAGCCGCGTGGGAAAGTACGACCGCATTGTGGACGACCTCGATCGCGTCACCGACTCCCGCGATCGCGCCCATCGCCAGTTCAGGACGCCGGGGCAGTCCCAGCTTGCGAACTACCACGATGTCCAGTTCGGCCCTGAGCGCGCTCGCCACCCGGGCAGCGACCGGTACCCCGCCGCGTGGCAGGCCGAGCACGAGAACGCCGTGGCGGCCGGCGTACCCGCTCAGCGCCCCGGCCAGGACGGTGCCCGCCTCGTCGCGGTCGGCATATCGCGTGGAGTGCACCTGTTCATGGTCCACCCAACCCGCGGGCGTGCCGCCTGACGGTTGCCAGAGTCCTCAGCTGACGATGAATTGCTTCAGATCGACGCCGGACAGCCGCTCGTAGGTCCGCACTCGCATCCTGAAGTAGCCGTTGTCGCCCCAGCCGGTACCCCAGCTGTTCGCGTAGATGACCGTGCTGTTGAAGGCGTCCTGGCTGTCGATCTCGACGCCGACCGCCTCGATCTCGTGGCCGCCGGCGATGCCGCTGCCGGCCCAGGCGCTGTCCGCGTCGATAAAACCAGCGTTGTCGGGCTGGAAGAACGCGTTGTACCAGGGCATGCCCTGCAGCACGGGCCCATCCTGCAGCAGGCGTAGCAACCCGTAGGCGGTGCGTGCCCACCGGTAGGCGCGGATGGTGCGCCTTGCCTTGAGAACCTTGCAGATCGCCAGTCCGGATGAACCGGTGTCATCAGGTGGGTACGTGCCGGGATACGGGTCCAGCGCGGTTGCGTCGGAATAGAGCTGGACGGCAAATTCCTCATTCGCCGCAGCATCGGCTGGGTCGGCCAGGACGTCCTTGCCCACCGCGTCGTAGAAGGGCTCGGTCCCGAGCGCGCCGGTACCTGCATTGCCGGTGCACGATCCGAGCTGGCCCTGATCCAGGATCGCCAGGCGCCGCTCCCACTGAACGCTGTGGTACGTGCGGCCCATCTGCTCGGCAGAATTTTCGACCATGTAGGCCAGGCTTCGACCGTCCAGCCATTGGTTGCGCCCCAGGCGCATGCCTTCGTGCTGTTCTTCCTCGTACTTCTGGTAGAGAATCCCTCGCTCAAGCAATCCACTGAACATCGCTAGTGCCTCCCCCGGAGGTAGACTGCAAGCCGCCAAGAAGCGTCGCATCCTGGCGATCGGATGCTACTCGGAGTTGTCAGCGCGGCCAATGGCTCTCGGTACCGGCTTAGGAGACGCCCGGTGTCGGCCGAAAGACTGTCGGTGCCGGCCTAGAGAATTGCCCTGTCGTCAATGACCTTTCTGTCCCGAAGGGAGCTCACCCAGAGATGGCCGTCGAGCTTGGTCCCGCCGATGCGGGCAGTCGCGCGGTGGTGCGGGTGGCCGAGCAGGTCACGCTGCGGCTGCCAGAAAACCCGACCACCGGATATCGCTGGCAACCCGAGTTCGACGAGTCCGTCCTGCGGTTGGTCGAGGACCGTTATGAGGGCGCGGAATTCCCTCGTGGCGCGGGCGGACAGCGATTATGGATCTTCGAGCCGCTGCGGCCCGGTCCGGCGTCGGTCAAGCTTGCCCAGCGGCGCAGTTGGGAGTCCGGGCCGCTGAGCATGGAATACGCCGTGGAATTGGACATCCAGCCCAGCGACTGAGTTCGGGCGAATGCCTGATGCTGTTGTTGGGACGCGTTTCCCGCCATGCGTTTCGCCGTGATGTGTTTCCCCCGATGCGTTCTCCGCGATGCAGGCACGAAGAAGGGGACGCGGTCGGTGGTCCGCGTCCCCTTCTCGGGTCTGACTAGTTCTGCGTTGCTAGTTTGCGTTGCAGGTTGTGCCTTTGGCTGGCGTCAGTCGCCGAGGCGCTCGCCCGTCTCGGGGTGGAACGCGTGGGTCTCCTCGGTACGAACCTCGAGCGTGATCTCGTTGCCGATCTTCGGCGGAATCCGGCCGTCGAAGCGAACCACGAACGGCTTCGCGCCACCGTCGTCACCGACGTCGATGGTGTTGGCACCTTCGAGGTCGCCGTAGACGAATGCGTCGGCACCGAGCTCTTCGACCAGATTTGCCTTGACCCGCAAGCCGGTTCCGTTCTCAGAGGCATGGAAGGACTCGGGACGGACACCGAGAATGACTTCCTTCATGCCATTCGCCCGGATCGCCGCGGCCACGTCGGGCTTGAGCGGAACGGTGATGTTGCCGAGCTGAGCACCCGCGTCGGTGACCGGGACCTTCACCAGGTTCATGGCAGGTGAGCCGATGAAACCGGCGACAAACGCGTTGCCGGGGTGGTCATAGAGGTTGCGCGGCGTGTCGACCTGCTGAAGCAGGCCGTCCTTGAGCAGCGCTACCCGGTCACCCATCGTCATGGCCTCGACCTGGTCGTGCGTCACGTAGAGGGTGGTGGTGCCGAGGCGAGCCTGCAGCGCGGCGATGTTGGCACGGGTTTCCACCCGCAGCTTTGCGTCCAAGTTAGACAGTGGCTCGTCCATCAGGAACACGCTGGGCTCACGGACGATCGCGCGACCCATCGCGACACGTTGCCGCTGACCACCGGACAGCGCCTTCGGCTTGCGCTCCAGGTAGGCCTCCAGGTCCAGCAACTTCGCGGCGGCGAGCACCTTGGCGGCACGCTCTTCCTTCGAGACACCCTTGAGCTTCAGCGCGAAACCCATGTTCTCGGCCACCGACATGTGCGGGTAGAGCGCGTAGTTCTGGAACACCATCGCGATGTCGCGATCCTTCGGCGGCTTCTGTGAGACGTCGTTACCGGCGATACGGATCTCGCCCTCATTGACGTCCTCGAGGCCCGCGAGCATCCGCAGCGCGGTTGACTTTCCCGATCCGGACGGTCCCACCAGGACCATGAATTCGCCGTCGGCGACCTGAAGATCGAGCTTGTTGACAGCCGGGACTGGGTTACCCGGGTAAATGCGCGAGGCACCTACGTATTCAACTGCGGCCATGACTTATCCCTTCGGTGAGCGGAGACCGCGCCGAGTACGGATCGCTGGGCCTTATCAGCGATCTCACGGTTTTCCGACCGAGAACGTGATCCGCCTCCACCGACTGCAGACGGCATCCTCGACCGGCATAGCGGTCTTGACCTCGTCATCAGACCTCGCCGCCAGCCTTACGTCAAGGGATCGGGCGAAACCCCTACCTTCTCCCGCTCGCACTCCTGCTTTTGGCGTCGAGTCCGTGATAGCCCGGACTCGACGGCAAAAGCGGGCGTCGGGATGTGGGTCGGCTGCGAGATAGACCGGGAGAGCGTGGCCGCGCATGCCGCCAGGGCGGCGCCTCCGATCGCGACGATGAGGACAGCGGTTCGAAGGCCCACGAGCGATGCTGCGGCCCCTACCAGCGGCCCGCCCGAAAGGTAGCCACCGGACGAGGCCAGCCCCAGCTTCGACAGGGCCGCGGCGGCAGCTCGTTCGGGGTCTGCGCCTTCGTTGGCTGCGACCGTCCGGGCATGGCTTGTTGCCAGCTGGAAACTAACCGGAACGGCGCATCCGATGCCGACGGCGATCCCGACCAGGATGGCGAAGGCCAGCCAGAGCGGCGGACGAGCCACCAGCACCAGGCCGCAGACCGCGGTGAGCACGCCGCCCGCGGTCATCGTCAGCCATGGTCCGAGCCGCTCGGTCACCCGTTCGCCGGACAGCCGGATGATCGCCATCGCTATCGAGAAGACGGTGAATGCCATCGCGGCGGTCGAGATGGCGGCGCCGAGCACGTCACGGAAGAGCACGATGCCGAAGTTGGCGAGTGCGCTCTCGGCGAGGGTTGCACCAAGCGCGGCGCCGATGAGCAGCCGGGTCACAGGGTCCGCGGTAGCCGGCGCGACGCTGCGAGTTCGGCGCAATTGCGCGGCCGACGGGGCATGAATCCGGCGCGCGAACAGAGTGCGGGAGGCCGGCCGGTGGCGGCGAACCTCGATCCGGTGGGCGGTGTCCCGCGCGGCGGTCCGGATGATCCGCACCCCGCTGGTGCCGCCGCCGATCGGGATCTGCCTGCTGACCGCAAGCCCGGTGATCGAGCAGAGGCCGGCAACGATGCCGACGTGCACGAGCAGCGGGACCCGCTGTGCGGTGGCGATCGTTCCGGCGGCAGCTCCGAGCACGCCCGCGGCCGAGGCCGCCCCGAGCATGGCAGGCATCCAGCTGCGTTCGGCCAGCCGGGACAAGGTAGTGCCATGCGCGTTCAGGCCGACGCCCTGGACACCGTTCATGAACCCCACCAGGAGCAGTCCGAGGGCCAGTTGCCATGCCTGGGTGGAGGCGACCGCGAGGAACATCGCCACTGCGGTGAGCGGCGAGGTGATCCGAACGATGCGGGTTGCGCGCCAGATTGGAAGCCTCTTGGCGGCCAGCGGAGTCGCCACCAGGGTCGACACGGTCAGCGCGGCTGACACCACCCCGAGCTGGCTGGCGCTGATCTGCAGTCGGTCAGCCACCGATGGAAGCCGCGAGAACCACGTCGAGAGCAGCAGACCGTTCGCTCCGAAGGCCGCCATCAATACCAACCGCGCCCTCGAAAGGCGGGGATCGATCGGCTTGGCAGCCGGTGCCGGACTCGTGGCCTGCGAACGCTGGGATACGCCCGGGTCAGGTGTGGCGCTCGGGGCGCTCGCGCGGGCCTGCTGGAGGTTGTTGGGCATGGTGGATCCGGACGGTCGTAGGTGGGGTGAAATCCATGTGTGCTGAATCGATTAAGAGCATACGCGCGGGAGCGGGGTGGCCGTCAACTCCAATACGGCTCCCTTCCCTGCCGCGGCGCCCCTTTCCAGCCCGGCCCCCGTCCCGCCACTTCCCTCCCCGCCCCCGTCCCGCCCCTTCCCGTCCCTTTCCTTGATCAACTCGCGTCTGCTGCTGCCATAGGCGACTGCCATAGGCGACACCAGACGTGTGTTGATCACCGAAGGAGGGCGGCGGGCATCCCAACTGCACCAGCCGGCATCCCAAACTGCGCCAGCCGGGCATCCCAAACCTCGCCAGCCGGACGCCTTGGCTCGTCGCGGCGAACCGAGCAGCTAGCGTGAACGGCGATGACATCAGACGGTGCAAGCACCCGGCGAGGTAGTCCGCCACCGCGCGGCCGGCCCGGCGGCACGCTGGCTGCTGTCGCGGCCGCGGTAGGGGTATCGCGCACCACCGTCTCCAATGCCTACAACCGGCCCGACCAACTGTCCAAGGATCTTCGCGACCGGATCATGGCCGCCGCCGAGCAGCTGGGTTACGCCGGCCCCGACCCGGTAGCTCGCTCCCTGCGCACCCGGCAGGCCGACGCGGTCGGTCTGCTGTTCAACGAGAGCCTCGGCTACGCCTTCCGGGATCCCGGCGCAGTCGAATTCATGCACGGTCTGGGCGAGGCCTGTTCCGAGCGTGGCCGTTCGCTGCTCGTCATCCCCGCCCCGCCAGGTGCCCGTCATGCCGAGACGGTGCTGCGCGCGGCCGTCGATGGTTTCATCATCTCCTCTCTCTCCGAGCCGGACGAGAACATCGCCGCCGTGCTCTCCCGCCCGCAGCCGGCCGTGATCGTGGATGCTCCGCTCGGACTACCAGGCGTGGACTTCGTAGGCATCGACGACCGAGCCGGCTTTGCGATGGTCGCTGAACACGTTCTGGCGTTGGGGCATCGCCAGATCGGCGTCATCTCGATCAGGCGTGGCGAGGATCTGGCGGCCGAGCCCGAACCACGCCCGCTCAGCGAGCGGATGGCGGCCGGACGTATCCAGCACCCGGTGCGCCATCAGCGGCTACTCGGCTTGCTGGGCGCGGCCGAGGCGAGGTCGGTTTCCCTCGATGGCATATGGGTAACCGAGCGTCCGTACAACTCGCGGGAGGAAGGTGTAGCGGGCGCGCAGGCGTTGCTGGCGGCGCGCCCGACGCTGACCGCGATCATCTGCATCACCGACCTGCTCGCCTTCGGGGTGATCGACGAGCTCGTCCATCGCGGCGTATCGGTTCCCGAGCAAATCACCGTGACGGGCTTTGACGACGTGCCGGCTTCCGAGTCCTATGGCCTCACGACAGTGCGGCAACCGCTGGAGGAGAAAGGGCGCCGCGCCATCGAGACGCTGTTGGACGACCGGCCACGCGCGAGCGCGAAACGTGTCATGCTGCCGACCTCGCTGACCGTGCGGGCGAGTTCAGGACCGGTCCGCTGATCCCTCGGCCTTTCGAAGCTCGGTCACCTCAACGGTGATAGCGGTCATCACCTCCGCAGTGACCTCGGTGAGTAACTCCGGGGTCTGCGCCCGGCCGCGGTAGCGCGAGATATCCAGCCTGGGGCCGACGCGAGCCTCGTGCCGTTGCCGGGGCAGGGGATGAAAGCTTCCGCCGCGTCCCAGCGTGCGATGGGCACCCCACTGCCCGACCGGAAACACCGGAACATCAGGGTTGGCCAGGGCTAATCTCGCGACTCCGGTACGTCCGGCCATCGGCCAGTAATCGCGGTCCCGGGTGATGGTGCCTTCGGGGTAGATGATCACGCATTCGCCGCGCTGCAAGGCCTTGCTGGCTTCAACCAAGGAATCACGAGCCTCCAAGGATCCGCGGTACACCGGAATCTGACCCGCGCCCTTCATCACGCGACCAACCACGGGCCAGGAGAACACGCCGCTCTTGATGAGGAAACGTGGAATCCGTCCGGCCTGCCACACCATGACGGCCATCGCTGCTGTATCGGCCTGGCTGATGTGGTTGGCCGCGAGCAGCACGCCGCCGGTGGGGGGTATGCGAGCGAGATCATGCCAACGGCGACTGAAGAGGAGCGCGTTCAGCGGATAGAGCACGATCACGCACAACCGGATCCAAAAACCTGCCTTGGGTTTGTGCGCGCGCGCCAACGCTGACTCCGTCCTGTTCCCGTGAGGGTGTCAGGTCAGTATCGCCGCTTCGTGCTCACCTGCTGGGACGAACCTGCGATGCCTGATCTGTGAACCGGTCCAGAGTGCAAGGCCGATCAGCGCAAGGGCTGCCCCGAACAACGTCGCACCGGCCCAGCCGTAGTGCTCGAACAGCATCCCGGACACGGCCGAGGCGATCGCGCCACCGAAGAACACACTTCCCAT
>JAVEES010000260.1 GCA_030840285.1 Pseudonocardiales bacterium | reverse complement strand
GTGGAGTCCGGGGATACCCGGACTCCACGCCAAAACACTCCACGCGAAAACCAGGTGCGGTTGCGGCCGATGACCTCGGCTGACCTCGACGTCCTGCTGCCCTTCGAGGACGTGATGTTCGGGACCGAGGCATGGTCGCGCCAGTCCTATGAGGAGGAGCTGGCCGATACCGAGCTTCGCGACTACGTCGTCGCCGAGTCCGACGAGGGCACCCTGCTGGGTAGCGGTGGGCTGATGACGATCGCCGGAACCTCGCAGATCCTCACGGTGGGCGTGCTGCCGCCGGCCCGGCGCCGCGGCGTCGGCAGGGTGCTCGTCCGGGCCCTGGTCGACACCGCTCGGCGGCGCGGTGCGGCCGAGGTGCTGCTGGAGGTGCGGATCGACAACGACGCGGCGAGAAGGCTCTATGAGAGCGAGGGATTCACCGTGCTGGGACTGCGGCGGGGCTACTACGAGAACGGCCGGGTCGATGCGGTGACAATGCGGTTGGGATTGCCCGATGGCCACTGACGAACCGCTGGTTCTCGGCATCGAGACCTCCTGCGACGAGACCGGCGTGGGCATCGTCCGGGGAACCGAACTGCTGGCCGACGCCGTCGCCAGCAGCGTCGAGGAGCATGTCCGCTACGGCGGCGTGGTTCCCGAGGTGGCCAGCCGGGCGCATCTGGAGGCGATGATCCCGACCGTGCGGCGAGCGTGCGAGCAGGCCGGCGTGCAGCTCTCGGACCTGGACGGCATCGCCGTCACCGCCGGGCCGGGGCTGGCCGGTGCGCTGCTCGTCGGGGTGGCCGCCGCGAAGGCGTACTCACTGGCGCTGGACACCCCGCTCTACGGCGTGAACCACCTGTCGGCCCACGTGGCGGTCGACCTGTTGGAGCACGGGCCGCTGGACGAGGCCTGCATCGCGCTGCTGGTCTCCGGCGGGCACTCCTCGATCCTGCAGGTGCCGGTCGTCGGTGGCCAGGAGCTCACCGAGCTCGGGGCGACCCTGGACGACGCGGCCGGTGAGGCCTTCGACAAGGTCGCTCGGCTACTGGGACTCGGCTTTCCGGGCGGGCCGCTGATCGATCGGGCGGCTCGCGAGGGCGACCCGGATGCGATCGCCTTTCCGCGCGGGTTGACCGGACCGCAGGATCCCGCCTTCGCCTTCTCCTTCTCGGGGCTGAAGACAGCCGTGGCGCGCTGGGTGGAGGCACGGCAGCGCGCCGGTGAGCCGGTTCCGCTGGCCGACGTCGCGGCATCGTTCCAGGAGGCCGTCGTCGACGTGCTGAGCACCAAGGCGATCCGAGCTGCCCGCGAGGCCGGCATCGACTACCTGCTGCTCGGTGGGGGAGTCGCGGCCAACTCCCGGCTGCGCGAACTCACCGCCCAGCGCTGCGAGCGGGCCGGCATCCGGCTGCGGGTGCCAAGACCCCAGCTGTGCACCGACAACGGGGCGATGGTCGCCGCCCTCGGAGCACAGCTGGTGCGCGCAGGCGCCACGCCGTCCGGCCTGGACATCCCGGCCGACTCGTCGCTGCCGATCGTCGAGGTGCTGGTCTGAGATGGCGACGACGATGTGGGAAGCGCGCGCCCGGGACGGCAGGCTGGCCGACCTGCTCGACTGGGTCGCGGCGCGGGTGCCGGCGCACGCGACGGTCTACCGCAGCGCGCACGGCGATCCGCGTGTGGTGGTGATCGATCCGGCCGGCTTCGTGGCCGACCTGCTGGGGGATCCGCCCCAGGAACTGGTGGCCCGGCCGCCGCACAGCTGGGATTTCGAGCCGGTCCCGCGGGATGCAACGCAACCGCGTCCCGACCGCGTCTGATCTGATGTGGGAGCCGGCGTGGTCAGCACTGCCCAGCAGGACGAGGCGTTCGCCGCTTTCGTGCGCTCCGAGTCCGACGCCCTGCTCAAGACCGGCTACCTGCTGACCCGCAACGGCCCGGACGCCGAGGAGCTGGTTCAGGACACCCTCGTCTGGCTGTATCCCCGGTGGGCTCAGGTGCAGGCGGCCGAATACCGGCTGGCCTACGTCCGCAAGGCGATGGTCAACCGCTTCCTGGCCGGCAAGCGCCGCAAAGCCGCCACCGAGCTGTACCTGGAGGACGCTCCGGCGGGTCTGGCCGATCAGCTCGAGTCCACCCCGGACCGGACCGCTGAGGTCGACGAACGGGATCTGATGTGGCGGGAACTCGGCGTGCTGTCGGATCGGCAGCGTGCCGCTGTCGTGCTGCGCTTCTTCCACGACCTGCCGGACGAGGAGGTGGCCGGCGTCCTGGACTGCCGGGTCGGCACCGTCCGGAGCCTGATCAGCCGGGCGCTGAGCGCGCTGCGGATGACCGGCACCTTCGCCGACGATTCGGTCGGCTCGTACTACCTCAGGAACGTGGGCCCATGAACAAGTCGCTGACCGAGGAGCTGCACTCGGTACTGCTCTCGCACTCGCTGGACGCGCCGGAACCCGCGCCCACCATCGACGCCGTGCTGAGCCGGACGGTCTCCACGGCGACTGAGAACAACACCGCTCCCACGGCGCGCACGGGTGCGCTCCGGAACCGGTTCTGGCGGCCGTCGGTCCGCCTGGTCGCGGTCGCGGCCAGTGTCGCCGCGCTCGTGCTCGGCGTCGCGGTCATCAATTCGGGCCGAAGCTCGAACAAGGCAAGCACCTCCAGCGCGTTCAGTAATAGCTCGGGCAGTGCCGGTAGTGCCTCGGGCAAGACGGCCGGACGCAGCGCCGGACCGGCTCAGGGGCCCTCGGCTCGGCCTCAGTTGCATCCGGCGGTCCGGTGCGACGCTGACGGCTCGAGCCTTGCGGTGACCGGTGCACCGTTGAGGTTCAGCACGGCGAGCGGCCGGCTGCTGACCGTCGTGACCACCCGTTGCAAATCCGCCGACGGCAGCCAGCAGGCCAGCGAGGTGGACCTTCTCGACGGGGTCAGCGCGGCCCGGCTGGGCATTCTCGTGCCACTGAGCCGGCAGCTGCATATCGACTTCGTCTACGTCACGGGCGACCGCATCGTGGTGCGGGCAGCGAGCTGGCAGCTGGGACCGCGTGGCTCGAATCAGGGTGCGGTGTCGGAATACCCGTTCGAGGTGTCTCCGGACGGCTCTGCCTTCATCGCACGGCCCGCCACCTCCTACGCGCGGTCGTGCACCGCCTCCCAGCTGCGCACCGAGCTGGTGGCGGCTCCCGCCGTCCCGCCGAGAACGCCCGGCAGCACCTTCCTGCTTCGCCTGACCAACCGCTCGCCCCAGCCCTGCGCGGTCGAGGGCTATCCGGACGTCATCGTCGAGCGGGACGGCGAGGCCGGCGCGGCGCGGCAGACCCTGTCCGGGGCGGCCGGCGGCTCACAGGACGGGCTGGCCCACGTCATCGTGCTCAATCCTGGCGACCCGGCGACCGCACTGCTCGAAGCGGAATCCACCAGCGCGGCGCCCCGATCCTGCGGTCCGGCCACCGGCGTCACGATCGAGCTGCCCTCGGTCGGCGCGATCGCGACGGTGCGTGGCGGGCAGCTGCCGTGCGTCCTGCAGGTTCACCCGTTGGTCCCAGGAATCTCGGGCAGCGGCTGAGGCTCTTTCGGGCGTTCAATGGTCGTGTGAACTCGAGGATCGTCGCGGTCGCGGGGGTGCTGGCCGTAGTGGCCGCAGTGGCGACCGTCAATTCCCGGCGAGCCGCGGATCATCGGCTCAGCCGGCCGGTCCCGAGCCCCGCGCCGTCCTCTGTGGCGCCCACGCCTTCGCCTGATCTCAGCGGTCTGAACTGCGACGCGTGGCCGGGCCAGGGCACCACCCGCGAGGCAAACGTGCCGTTCTCGGCGCCGCGATATCCCGATCTGCGCGTCACGTCCAGCCGCTGCGCCAATGCCAGCGGTGACCACTATCCGAGCCTGGTCCACGTCATCGACGTCGATGACGATAGGCGGATCATCGCGACCTTGATCCGGCCGCAGGAGCATCTTCACGTCGTATCGATCTCGGCCGTCGGACAGGCGGTGACGGTGACCGCGTTGCGCGCCGGCCCGGTGCTGCCCTCGGATCAGCAGGGACTCGCCGAGCTCGGCGGCGTGTTCTCCTGGCGGTTCTCCACGACGGACGGCGAGCACTACACCCGCGGCGCGCCACGGCGGACCGCCCTGCCCTGCGGCCCCGCCGATCTCCGGCTGGACGCCGTCACGAAACCTCCGCGTCCGGGTTACGGCGCCCACCCACCGGCCAGCTCAGCCATCCTTCGCCTGACCAATCGCTCGGCGCAGCCCTGTGCGGTCGAGGGCTACCCCGAGGTGGTGGGCGCAACCGTCGCCGACGGAGAGGTGGCCTCGCACCAACAGCTTTTCGGACCGGACGGCGGCGTCCTGGACTCGACCGCGCCGCCGGTCATCCTCCTGGCGCCACGGCAGGTCGCCAGCGCGACGGTGGACTCGGCGAACGAGACACCAGCCGGGGGCACCGCGCTGTGCAACACCCTCGACAAGCTGAGAGTCGCTCTGCCGAGCGGCGAGGCGCTCGGCAGCATCCGGGCTTCGCTGCGGGTGTGCGACCTCGAGGTGCACCCGCTGGTGCCCGGGACCACCGGGACAGCACCGTGAGACGCAGCGTTCGCAGCTCCGTGCCCGCAACAAATCGGCCGTCTCACGTGTCAGTACGGGTATGAGGACGGCGGTCTCGGCGGACCTGCATTTCGCCGACTTCGTGCAAACCCGCACACCGTCCTTGCTGAGCACCGCCTACCTGCTCACCCGTGATCGTCACCGCGCCGAAGAACTGGTGCAGGACGTGCTGGTGTCGCTGTATCCGCAATGGCAGCGGGTGCTCGAAGCGGACTCCGAGCTGGCCTACGTCCGGCGGGCGCTGGTCAACCGTTTCATCAACCTGCGACGAAAGCGCAGCAACTCAGAGGTCTTCACCGGCGCGGTGCTCGACGACGCGGCCGGCGCCGACTTCGCCTCGCGGCTGGCAGATCGAGATCAGCTGCGCCGGGCGCTGGATCTGTTACCCGACCGGCAGCGGGTCGCACTGGTGTTGCGCTATTTCCACGACCTCAGCGACGAGCAGGCGGCCGATATCTTGCAGTGCCGCCTGGGAACGGT
The DNA here is from genome assembly GCA_030840285.1 of Pseudonocardiales bacterium. Classification (GTDB taxonomy): domain Bacteria; phylum Actinomycetota; class Actinomycetes; order Mycobacteriales; family Jatrophihabitantaceae; genus Jatrophihabitans_A. The sequence goes on along the minus strand of JAVEES010000260.1, from coordinate 6,422 downwards.
GCGCAGCCTGGTCAGCCGCGCGCTGGCCACGCTGCGCAGCGATCCAGCGTTCGCCGGGCCGGACGTCGCCAGCCGCCAGAGCGTCGAGGGCCGCACGAGCCTCGAGAGCCGCCAGAGCCCCGAGGGCCGGACCAGCACCGATAGCCACCACAACCTCGCCAGCCGCCAGAAAGGAGCCGCCCGATGAGCCGTACGAAGCTCGAAGACGCCATCGCGCGTGAACTGAGGGCGCAGTCGGCCGAGGCGCCGGAGCCCAGCGCGGTGATCGCGCGGATCCGCCGTGCCACCGAGGCGATCGAGCCCGCCGAGCCACTCGCCGGCCGCCTGCGGTTGTGGATCTCGCCGGTGCTGGCCGCGGCCGCCGTCGTAGTCGTTGCGGTGGGGTTGCTGATGGCCGTCCGGCTAGCTCGTGCGGACCGGCCCGCGCTGGAGGCAGGCCCGTCGCTGCACGCCACGTCCGCTCCGGCGCATCCGTCGTCCTCCACCGGGCCCGACACTTCGGCCGGTTCGTCGGGGCCAGGGCGCTCGGTGCCGCAGAACTGGTTCGCCTCGGTCGATATCGCGGCACTGCCGCATCCCGAACTCGGTTGCCCGTCCGGCCTGAACCCGGCGGTGACCGTCAGCCAGCGCACGACGGTGCCGGTTGGTTCGGAGAGCGGGCCGCTGGGCGTGGCGGTCATCTCGTGCGGCGGGCCGACCGGCGAGTGGCCGGACCGCGTCGCGGTATTCCGGTATGCCCCGTCCGGGCCGCAACTGCTGCAACTGCTGCCCCAGCCGTCGGCCAGAGGCGTGATCGTGGTGAACAAGCTCAGCACCGGCCAGAACACGATCGAGGTCTCTGCCGCTGGGCATTCGGCCACCGCACCGGCAGCACAGCCCGACCTGCCCTACCAGCAGCAGTTCAGCTGGCAGGTTCTTCCAGGCGGTTCGGGACGCTTCGTGGCCGGCCCCGTCCTGGACAGGACAGCACCGTGCACCGGCAGCGCCCTTTCGGTCAGCACCCAGCAACTCAGCACCCCGAGCGGGGAGGGCCGCGGCCTGCTGGTCGTCTATCGCAATACGGCAGCGGCGGCCTGCAGCCTGACCGGCTACCCCGGCGCGGCTGCCGTCGACGTTGCCCAGAAGACGCTGGCCGACGCGGAGCGGACGGCAACCGGCGCGCTGGGCGGCCTGGCTTCGGCCACCGACGGGGTACCGATCGTGACGTTGCCGCCCGGCCAGAGCGCCTCCGCGGTGATCGAGTGGTCGGTGCCGTCGGGCTCAGGTCCGTCCTGCGTCTCGGCGGCTGACCTGCTGTCCACGCCGCCCAATACGACCGCGACCGGTTCGCTCGGAGTTTCGGGCGTGATCTGTGGCCTGCGGGTCCACCCGGTGGTCAGCGGCCGGTCCGGTAAGCCGTGAGCGGCTGGAACCCGAAAGCGGCTCGCTCACCGCGGCGACCTGGCCAGCGGCTCGGCGAGGATCGCGATGTGTTGCTGACCGATGCGCGCGAGCAGGACCGTGAGCGAGTTGGGCCCCTGCGGTTTCAGCTCGCGGCGCAGCCGGGCCGGATCGACGTCGACGCCGCGCTTCTTTATCTCCACGATGCCCACCTGCCGGTGGCGCAACTCCGCGCGGAGCCGCTTGAGCGAGTACGGCAACGTGTCCAGTACCCGGTAGCCGCGCGCGAACGGGGTCTCGACCGGCCCGTCCGCGGACAGATAGGCCAGGTGCTCATCGATCCGGTGGCCACCGAGCACGGCGGCAGCCTGCCGGACGAGACCGGCCCGGATCACCGCACCGTCGGGCTCGTAGAGGTAACCGGCGACCTCGCCGACCGCGAGTTCTTCGGGATCGGAGTCGGTCAGGCCGGCGCCGCCGGGAAGCACCGTGGCACGCCGCGTCACCGGGCGATGCTCGCTCGCGGCGCCGAAGCCGGCCGACCACAGGGTGAGTTCCTTGACGCCGCCTGCGAAGGAGACCCACTCGGCTTCGACGCCGGCCGGGATGAGCGCGTGGTCCAGACCCGGACCGAGCTTAGCTGCCGCGAATCGGCTGCCCGCCAGGACGGCGGTCACGAAGTCCAGGTCCGGCGAGTACGCCTTGGGATCGAAGGTCCGGCCCCGTCCGCCGCGCCGCGCGGGGTCGATGAACACCGATTCGGCCGCGTGCCAGTCGATGTCCTGCGCCGATGCCAGTTCGACCGTGGCAGCGCCGCCCGCGAGGTTGGCCCTCGCGATCTCGGCCGTCGGTGCATCGCGCTCGACCGCGTGCACGGCAAGCCCAGCGCGCAGAAACCCCAAGGCGTCCGCGCCGATTCCACAGCACAGGTCGAGTACCGAGCCGATGCCCGAGCGGGCGTAGCGAGCGGCGCGATGGTCGGCGATCTCGGGGCGGGTGGCCTGTTCCAGGCCGTCGGGCGTAAACAGCAGTTGCCGAGCAAGGTCGCCGAACTTCGCCCGTCCCCGTATTCGCAGACCGACCTGCAGCAGCGCGGCAGCGGCGAGTTCGCGATCGTCGAGCAGGGCCTGTGCCCGGCTTGCCTGGCGCAGCGGGTCGGTTTCGGCCAGGCCCTGGACGGCCGCGATCGCCTCCTCCAGCCTGAGGCGGCGGCTGTCGGGTTCGGCGGCGGGTGGCACCTCTCAAGTCTGTCCTACCCCCGAGCGGGCCTGCCCTACCCCCGCGCGGGCCTGTCCTACCCCCGAGCGGGCCTGCCCTACCCCCGCGCGGGCAGGCGCCCAGAGCGGGGCGCGGCATGAACAAGCCGGGTGGCGCCGACCGGGGCGCTAACAGCTCGGCCCGCATCGTGGTGGCTGCGCTGGTCCTGACAGCCGCCCTGATAGCGCTCGCGGTCGGCATCCTCATCGCTCGGCATCCCGCCAGGCCGACCGCGAGCGCACCCAGCACCGGCGACCACTCGAGCGCTGGGTCCGCGACGCAGGGCGCCACCGCGGGGGGATCGGCGCACCCGGCCAGTTCGGCACCGTCCACGCCGCCCGGCGCGTCCACGCAGCCTGGCGGTTCGAGGACGGTCGGCCCTGCCGGCGGCCCGGTGCCGGCCGGCTTCCACGCCGTCGATCTGAGCTTCGTCGACGTCAACCACGGCTGGGCGCTCGGCACCGCGCCCTGTGCCGCGCCGCCGTGCACCTCGATCGTGCGTACTACCGACGGCGGGCACAGCTGGGTGGGCATTCCGGCGCCGCGGGCGCCCCTGGCAGGTTCCCCGGGCTCGATCAGCGGGCTGCGCTTCGCCGATCGCCTGCGTGGCTACGCCTTCGGTATCGGTGCCAGCTATCGAACCGTCGACGGCGGAGCGAGCTGGCAGCGGTCCACGCTGGCCTCGATCGCGCTCGAGGCGCGCATTCCGACGGTGTTGGAGGTCGATGGCGGGGCGCCGGACTGCTCGCCTGGTTGCCACTTCCGGATCGAGTCCTCGACGGTGGGCCGCGACGATTGGCGGCCTATCCCGTTGCCGGTCAGTGGGCTGCCGGGCGTGGGGGCGCAGCTGGTCAGATCAGGGTCACTCGCGGCGGCCCTGTTCACCGCGAACCCGGCGGGCGGCGCCCAATCGGCAACCTCGGTGCTGCTGGTCTCCTCCGACAACGGTCAGCACTGGTCCGATCGCGGCGAGGTATGCCCGCAGAATGCTCGAGGGACGGCCAAGGAGGTCGACAGCCGGCAGCTGACTGCTGGCACGGACGGGTCTTTGGCGGTGCTGTGCGTGCCCCGGCTGAGCACCTCGCCCAGCGCGGTGACGGTGCTGCAATCGCGCACCGGAACGGGACCGTTCACCGAGACCCCGCCGGTCTATGGCAGCGGGACGACGGAGATCGCCGCGCTGACGTCGAAGGTGCTCTTCGCCGTGTCCGACGCCGTCTACCGCAGCACCCCGGGCTCGCCCGGCACCGGCGCGGCGCGAGTCATCTCCGACAGTTCGCTCACCGGCCACGAGGCGCCCTTCCTCGGATTCGAGACAGCCAGCACCGGCCGGTACCTGTCCGTCGACGGCAAGGCGCTGTGGACCACGACCGACACCGGGCTGACCTGGTTCCGTAGCGCCTTCAGCTAGCCAGCACCCCCGTCCGCAGCACTCCCGCCACCCCCGCCCCCACCCGCCCCCGCCCGCTTCGCTCGGTGATCAACTCGCGTTTCGGGTTGCTATGGCAGCGCCAGACGCGAGTTGATCTCGGAAAGGCGCGGGGCGAGGCGCCGGGGTGATCGGCGCGGGCTTCGGACCCGGGTGTTGAGCGCTGGCACTCTCGGGGCTAGAGTGCTAGCGGAAGGTCTTGCTGACCCCCGCGACGGCAGCAAAATCGAACCACCAAGACATCAACCATCATCGGAAGACCCCAGGAGGGGAGCTGATCGTGACCGCCACCAAGGTCAACATCAAGCCACTTGAGGACCGGATCGTCGTTCAGGCACTCGAGGCCGAGACCACCACGGCATCCGGCATCGTTATCCCGGACACGGCCAAAGAGAAGCCGCAGGAAGGCACCGTGCTGGCTGTCGGCCCGGGCCGTATCGATGAGAAGGGCAACCGGATCCCGGTCGACGTCTCCGAGGGCGACGTCGTGCTGTACTCCAAGTACGGCGGCACCGAGATCAAGTACGCCGGCCAGGAGTACCTGGTTCTCTCGGCGCGCGACGTCCTCGCCGTCATCGAGAAGTAGCTCACGCTGAAAGCCCCGGGGACCGCACCGCGGACCCGGGGCTTTTGCGCTCACCGAGATCTTGATGGATCTCGGTCGCCACTGCGGCCGGGCGTATCAAGATCCATCTGATTGAGGAAAGGAATACCAATGGCGAAGATCCTCAGCTTCAACGAGGACGCCCGCCGCGCTCTCGAGCGCGGCGTCGACAAGCTGGCCAACACGGTCAAGGTCACGCTCGGTCCCAAGGGCCGCAACGTGGTGCTGGACAAGTCCTTCGGTGCCCCGCTGATCACCAACGACGGTGTCACCATCGCTCGCGAGATCGAGCTGGACGACCCGTATGAGAACCTCGGCGCGCAGCTGGCCAAGTCGGTCGCGACGAAGACCAACGACGTTGCCGGTGACGGCACGACCACCGCGACGGTGCTGGCCCAGGCCCTCGTGCACGCCGGTATGAAGAACGTCGCCGCCGGCGCCAACCCGGCCGGTCTCAAGCGCGGTATCGATGCCGCCGTCACCGCCGTCAGCAAGGCCCTGGATGCGGCCGCTACCCCGGTCGAGGGCGAGCAGAGCATCGCGCATGTCGCCACGATCTCGGCGCAGGATCCGGTCATCGGCGCGCTCATCGGCGAGGCGATGACCAAGGTCGGCAAGGACGGTGTCATCACCGTCGAAGAGTCCAACAGCATGGCCACCGAACTCGAGTTCACCGAGGGCATGCAGTTCGACAAGGGCTACATCTCGCCCTACTTCGTGACCGACCCCGAGGCTCAGGTCGCGTCCTTCGACGACCCGTACCTGCTGATCACGACCCAGAAGATCAGCTCGATCGCCGACATCCTGCCCCTGTTGGAGAAGGTCATCCAGGCCAACAAGCCGCTGGTGATCATCGCCGAGGACGTCGACGGCGAGGCACTGTCCACCCTGGTGGTCAACGCCATCCGCAAGACGTTCTCGGTCGTCGCGGTCAAGGCGCCGTTCTTCGGTGACCGCCGCAAGGCGTTCCTGCAGGACCTGGCGATTGTGACCGGTGCGCAGGTCATCTCTCCCGAGGTCGGCTTGAAGCTCGACCAGGTCGGTCTGGAAGACCTGGGCAGCGCCGGACGCGTCGTCGTGACCAAGGACCTCACCACCGTCACGCACGGTGCCGGTTCGCAGGCCGAGATCGACGGCCGGATCTCCCAGTTGCAGGCCGAGATCACCACGACCGACTCCGACTGGGATCGCGAGAAGCTGCAGGAGCGGCTTGCCAAGCTCGCCGGCGGCGTCGGCGTGATCAAGGTCGGCGCGGCCACCGAGGTCGAGCTGAAGGAGAAGAAGCACCGTATCGAGGACGCCATCGCCGCGACTCGCGCAGCGGTCGAAGAGGGCATCATCGCCGGTGGCGGTGTCGCGCTCGTCCAGGCGAGCAAGGCGCTGGAGTCCCTCTCGCTCGCGGGCGACGAGGCAACCGGAGCGAACATCGTCCGGCAGGCGCTGGCCGAGCCACTGCGCTGGATCGCCAACAACGCCGGTCTGGAAGGCCACGTCGTGGTCGGCAAGGTCCGTGAGTTGGATGCCAACCACGGCCTGGACGCGGCAACGGGCGAGTACGTCAACCTGCTCGAGGCCGGCATCGTCGACCCCGTCAAGGTGACCAAGGCTGCGCTTGCCAACGCAGCCTCGGTGGCATCGCTGGTGCTCTCGACCGAGGTCTCCATCGTGGAGAAGCCGGCCGAGAAGGAGCCCGAGGGTGCTGGCCACGGCCACGGCCACGGGCACAGCCACTAGCAATAAACGCTGAACAAA
>JAVEES010000249.1 GCA_030840285.1 Pseudonocardiales bacterium | reverse complement strand
CGAGGAAGATGTCATAGCCCTGATTGCTATGTCCGTAGGCGGCGAAGAGGTGCCCAAGGTGGTGCCAGTCCGCGGCGATAGCGCCGACCTCTTCGCGCAGCTCGGCAGCGGCCAGGTTCGCGGCCGTGCCGGTGTGCCCGACCGGCCAGCCGCCCTGCGGGAACTCCCACTGCCGTGACTTGACCGGGTAGCGGTACTGCTCGACGAGCCAGAAGCCGCCGCGCTCGTAGGGGATCACCAGAGCGAAGTCCGCCTTGTCGATGTAGCTGTACAGGCCACGGCCGCCGCTGGCGAACGCGATCTCGTCCTCGATGACATGCAGGTGCGGGACGGAGTAACCGGTGCGGGTCGAAAGCTGCCGTATCGGCGGATCGCTGTCGGGCGTCATGGCTCACATGCTCGCATCCCGTCAGCGCGCTGGTGCCACCGACACCGGTGCACTTTCGGCAGATGTCGCCGACGTGGACGGCCTGATCGGCCAGTTGACTCGGGGCATGGCCGTGCGACGTATCCGAGTCGGAGTCGACACCGGTGGCACCTTCACCGATGTCGTGGCCCTGGATGAGGACTCCGGAGAACTGATCACGACCAAGACGCCCTCCACACCCGCTGACCCGGCGGAGGGCTTCATGGCCGGTATCGAGAAGGTGCTGCGGCTGCTGGGTGTCGCGCCCGCCGATGCGTCCCAGGTCTTGACCGCGGTGAGCCACGGGACGACGGTGGCGACCAACCAGTTGCTCGAAGGCAAGGTCTCGGCGCTGGGTTTCATCACCACCTCGGGCTATGAGTTCATGCTGGAAATCGCTCGGCAATCCGTCCCCGATGGCTATGGCAACAGCTACTTCTGGGTAAAGCCGGATCGCATCGTGCCGGTTGAGCTGGTGCGAAGCGTGCCAGGCCGTCTGGACTACACCGGAGGCGAGATCCGGCCCTTCGACGAGGACGCTGCCCGCGAGGTCGCCGGGTGGTTCCGCGACCGGCACATCGACACCATCGGGGTGTGCCTCCTGCATGCCTACGCCAATCCGAGTCACGAGGAGCGGATGCGCCAGATCCTGGCCGAGGTCCACCCGGGCGCGGTCGTGTCGATCTCCTCGCAGGTGCTGCGCGAGTATCGCGAGTACGAGCGCGCGATGACCACGCTGGTGGACGCCGCGGTCAAGCCCAAGGTGTCGCGATACATAAGCTCGATCAAGCAGCGGCTGGCCGCATTCACCGCCGCAACCGAACCGGATCGTCGGGTGCCGTTCTACGTGATGAAGTCCAATGGCGGCGTGCTCTCGGCCGATGAGGTGGTGCATCAGCCGATCACGACGGTGCTCTCGGGCCCGGCGGCCGGGGCGCTGGGCGCGGGACTCATAGCCCATCGCGCCGGCTTCGATCGCGTCCTGACCTGTGACGGTGGCGGCACGTCGACGGACGTGTCGGTGGTCATCGCCGGCGAGCCCAGCCTGACCACCGAGGGCACCATCGGAGCGTTCCCGTCCAAGATCCCGATGATCGACGTGGTGACGGTGGGTGCCGGGGGAGGCTCGATAGCGTGGATCTCGCCGGAGGGTGCGCTGAAGGTGGGCCCCGCGTCGGCAGGTGCCGATCCGGGGCCGCTGTGCTATCGCAAGGGCGGCACGGAGGTCACCATCACCGATGCCCACCTCGTACTTGGCCGGATACCGCCCCAGTTGCTGGGCGGTGAGATACCGCTCGACATGCAGGCCGCCCGCGCCGGAGTGTGCGATCTCAGCCAGAAGCTCGGTCTCTCGTTCGAGGCGGCGGCTGCCGGGGTGCTGGAGATCTCGGCCTGGAACCAGGCGAATGCGCTGCGCCAGATCACCGTCAAGCGCGGGCTTGATGTGCGCGAGTTCGTGCTGACCACGTTCGGGGGATCCGGTTCTTTGCTGCTCTGCCGGCTGATCGACATTCTTCAACTTCGGGGCGTGCTGGTCCCGGCGAATCCCGGCAACGTCTCGGCATTCGGCCTGCTCACCGTCGATGTCAAGAACGACTACGTGCAGACCGCTCTGGCCAAGCACCGCGACCTCGATCACGCCGCGCTGGCAAGCGGATTCGGCTCGCTCACCGCTCAGGCAGCGGCCGCGCTGCGACGCGAGGGCTTTGCCGATGACCGGCATCAGTACGTCCGGACGGCGGATCTGCGTTACTTCGGCCAGGCGTTCGAGGTTCGGGTGCCGGTAGCGGATGGCGAGCTCACCCCTGAGGTGACTGAGCAGGCGGCGGCAGCTTTCCACGATGCACACCGTGCGCTGTACGGCTACGACTTCCGCGCCGACCCCAGCCAGCTCGTCGAATGGGTCAACCTGCGGGTCACCGGCATCGGGCCGATAACCAGGCCACAACTGGTCGCGTCTACCTTCGGTGACGGCAACCCCGAGCGAGCCCGTCACGGCAACCGGCCGGTGTGCTTCGACACGGTGAGCTATCTCGAAACACCCTTGTACGAGCGGGCGAAACTGGCGCCCGGTGACCTGCTGAGCGGGCCCGCCGTCATCGAGGAGTTCTCCTCGACCGTCCCGCTGCATCCCGGCTTCCAAGCACGGGTGGACCAGTTCTCGAACCTCGTCATCACCCCGCTCGCCGCGCAAACCACCACACCGTACGGACTGGCTCGATGAGCACGGTTGGCACGGATTCGCTGACCGCGGACCGCGGTGTCGGGATCGATCCGATCGTGCTCGAGATCGTGCAGGGCAGCCTGGCCTCGGTCGAGTTGGAAGTCGAGACCGCGATCGCCCGAACCTCTCGGTCCCCGATGATCCGTGACGCGCACGATTTCCGGGCCGGAATCCATGACCGGCTGCTGCGCAAGCTGACCGGCCGTTCGTACTCGGCGCTGGTTCATCCCATCGCGCGTGACTTTCCGTTGGGGGACATGCGGCCCGGCGACGTGTTCTTCCACAACGACGTCTACCGCTCCGAGGGCGGCATCGGTCATCTGCCGGATCTCTGCGTGACGGTGCCGGTCTTCCACGACGGTCCGGACGGCGCCGAGGTGGTCGCCTTCGTCCAGGCATTCGGGCATCACGACGATATCGGCGGCGCCGTCCCGGGCTCCATGCCCTCGCACGCGACGAGCGTCTTCGAGGAAGGGCTGATGGTCCCGCCGATCAGGCTCTGGGACGCCGGTGTGCCCAATCGCGCGGCGCTGACGATCATGACCCGCAATTCCAGGATGCCCGACTCGCTGGCTGCCGATCTCGATGCGGAGTGTTCGGCCTGCCTGATGGGCTCACGGCGACTCGCCGAACTGTTTGACCGCTACGGCCGCGAGGTGGTCGAGGCCTGCTTCGACCAGATCGTGGACCGGACGACGCAGACCTATCGCCGCGAGATCCTGTCCAAGATCCCGGTAGGTTCCTGGGCCTGGGAGGACTACGCCGAACACGACGGCGTCGACCCGCCCAGGCTGCACACGCAGCGCATCACGCTCACCCGAACGAGCGCGGATGATGCCGGTGGTGAAAGGCTGATCCTTGATTTCGCCGGAACCGCTGCCCAGGCCAAGGGGCCGATCAACCACTGCGGTGATTACGCCGAGGGCAACTTCCTCAAGAAATGGCTGGCGCCGATCCTGCGAAACCTCGCGGATACGCCGCAGCGGATGGGCGAACTCGACGTCAACGAGGGCGTCGTGCCGCTGATCGAGATGCGATTTCCGCCGCCCGGCAGCTTGCTGACACCGATCTTCCCGGCTCCGACGAACGCGCGAACCTTTGTCATCCTGCGGTTGCTGGGCGTGCTGGCGGGCGTCGTGGCCAAGGCGGTGGACGGCCGGATGCCGGCTGATCAGGAGACGATCCGCTATACCGGCGTGTACGGCACTGACCGCGATGGCAATCCGTACCTGATGCGCGAGGTTCTGGGCGGAGGTTCGGGGGGCCGTTACTACGCCGACGGCGAGGACACGATCCACGTCGTCCCGGACTCGAGGAACCTGCCGACCGAATTCACCGAGTCGCGATTCCCGCTGATCGTCGAGCGGTTGGGCCTGGCGGTGGATTCCGGCGGCCCGGGACAGTTCCGGGGCGGTCTGGGTTATGAGAAGCACATCCGGATGCTCGCGGACGCACACTTCATGTCCATCGCCGATCGCTCGATCCTGTCCTGCTGGGGAGTCAAGGGCGGCAAGGCCGGCCAGCCCTTCTCGGTCACCATCGATCCCGGTGGCGAGCAGGAGCGTCAGGTGGACGCGCTGGCCGATGCGGAGTTCGTCCGGGCGGGTGAGGTGATCCGGATCAGGACCACTGGCGGCGGCGGGTGGGGCGATCCACTGGACCGTGATCCGCAGGCCGTGGTCCGGGATGTGCGATGGGGGAAGGTGAGCCGGGCTGCCGCACTCGATGCCTATGGCGTCGTGCTGATAGGCGAGGCTGATTCGCTGTCCGCCTCCCTCACGGAGTCCGACGCACTGCGGCAGCGGTTGCGAGCAGCCCGCGGTGGCAACCAGCCGTTCTTCGACCGCGGTCCGGGGTATGAGCAGCTGTCCGGCGGTGCGACGTCATCGGAGTTCGACTGGCTACCGGACTGATCCACTCAGACCGACCCAGCGAGACTGAACCAGCGAGACCGATGACGTCCGGCTGACTCAGTCGAACTGCACCCTGCGACCGGGATCCGGCGACCAGTCGGCCAGCTCGGACAGGGCCAGCGTCGCACCGGAGTGCACGGTGAGCACCGCGCCGTCCGGTCCCGCCAGGGACTGATCGAAGTCGGTTGCAGGCCCGTGGTCCTCGGCAAGCCGCGGGTAGAGCTGCGCAATCGTCACGATGGGATGCCCGGCGAGCACGAATTCGTCGGTGAACTGCATGGTCGTGAGATCGACAGTGTGCAGCCGTCCGTTCGTGGAACTCCAGGAGGCATAGCCGCCCGGCAGGATCCTGACGTCAGCTCCAGCGGGATCCGGGTCGCTGCCCGCGTCCACCGGTTCCTCGGTCACCCAGCTCAACCGGCCGAGCTCGACAGCGCCGGGCCAGCTGGTGAGCAGCAGCTCCTCCTCATCCGTTGCCACGAACCAGCCACCGTTAGCTTCGAACACCGGCGGCAGGTAGTCCTCGGTGCCCAGCGCGGTGACCGACAGCGCCTGTCCGGAGTCGGTCAGCAGCACGCTCCGCTGACCGTCCTGGCCGGCGGCCAGCCAGAGCACGATGCAGCGGGGATCGGGATGCTCGATGAAGGACACCACCGAGTCGCCGTACGGATCATCGAATTCCAGCTCGCGAAGTGCCGCGCCGCTGGCATCACGCAGCGCGGCCTGGATCGTCTCGCCGGTGCTGCCCGCCGTCCACAGCAGCGCATCCGTTTCCCGCCACCGCAGCGCCGCAAGCTCCGGCGTGGGGAGACTGACTGCGGCGGCTTCGTCTAGCGCGCCGATCCAGAGGCGTTGCCGCGCCAGCCACGCCGCGCGACCGTCGGCATCGAGTGAGATGTCGCGAACGCCGTCACCCAGCTGCGCCTGACGGAGGCAGGACAGCCGCTCATCCAGCACGCTGACCCGCCCGTTCCGCGAGACCGCCACGAAGCCACCGGCCGTCCGGCGCACGAGATCTGCCCGGTGCGGCAGAGTCGTCTGGGCTAGCAGGGGGATCTCGCGCATGATCCATTCACTCACATCGGGCCCGTCGGATTGGCAGCCACTGCCGATGGGGGGCCACCGAATGATCTCTAGGATCGGGCAATGCCCGGTCCACTGGATGGCGTCGTTGTCCTTGATCTGACCCGAGCGCTCGCCGGTCCGCACGCGGCGATGATGCTCGGCGACCAGGGTGCGCGGGTGATCAAGATCGAAGCCCCCGAGCACGGCGATGACACCCGGGGCTGGGGACCTCCCTTCGTCGAGCCGGACAGTGGCGAGCGGGAATCGACCTACTTCCTGTCGTGCAACCGCAACAAGGAATCGGTCACGCTCGATTTGAAGAGCGCGGAGGGCGCCGAGCTGCTGACCCGGCTGGTCCGCCGCGCCGACGTCCTGGTCGAGAACTTCCGTACCGGCGTGCTGGACCGTCTGGGCTTCGACGTCCAGCGCCTTCACGAGCTCAACCCGCGGCTGGTGATCCTGTCCATCACCGGCTTCGGCCACGACGGTCCGGAAGGTGGCCGCGCGGGCTATGACCAGATCGCGCAGGGCGAGGGCGGCTTGATGTCGCTCACCGGTCCGGCGCCGGAGGAGCCCACCAAGGTCGGCGTACCGATCGCGGATCTGCTGGCGGGAATGTACGGCGCGTTCGGGGTCGTGGCCGCGCTGCACGAGCGCGGCACCACAGGTCGCGGCAAGGTGGTGCGCACGTCGTTGCTGGCCAGCATCGTCGGGGTGCACGCCTTTCAGGGCACCCGGTACACGGTGGCCGGACAGGTGCCCGGCGTAGCTGGCAAGCACCACCCGTCGATCTGCCCGTACGGGCTTTTCGATGCCGCCGACGGCATGGTCCAGATCGCGGTGGGCAGCGAGGGGCTGTGGCGGGACTTCGCCCCGGCTTTCGGGCTGGACCGGGACGAGTGGGCCAGCAACGCCGCCCGGGTTACCGATCGAGACAACGTCATCGCAGCCATCGATCAGGCCTTCGCAAGCTTCAGCCGGGCCGAGCTGATGCAGCGATTGGCCGAGCTGGGCATACCCGCCGGTCAGGTCCGCAGTCTCGATGAGGTCTACCAATGGGACCAGACCCGTTCCCAAGGGCTGCTGGTCGACGTCGAGCATGCCACCCTCGGCCGCATCCAGCTCCCGGGGCCCCCCCTTCGTTATGACGACGGCGGTCACGAGCTGCACACCGCACCGCCGACCCTCGGCCAGCACAACGACTCCGTTCGGCAGTGGCTGGACGCCCAAGAGGCGACCGCTACCTGAGCAAGCAAGCGCGACGACCACCGGCGAGGTTGCACAACACCGGAGTCGCGCTTGGGCGATGATCGCTGATGTGGCTCCGCGCGGTCCTTGACAGAGTTCTGGCATCGCCACAAGCAGGTATCGCCGCAAGCAGGCATCGCCGCAAGCAGGCATCGCCACAAGCAGGTATCGCCGCAGGCAGATCGGGCAGCAGGTATCGGGCAGGTAGCTATCGGGGGAGGAGGCACGGTGCGGGTCGTGATCGCCCTCGGGGGCAACGCGATGACCGCTGCCGATGGACGTGCACGGCCCGAAGATCAGCGCGCGGCGATCGAACTGGCCGCCGAACCCATCGCCGAACTTGCTGTGACGGGCCACCAGATCGTGCTCACCCACGGCAATGGTCCTCAGGTGGGAAACCTGCTCGTGAAGAACGAGATCGCGGCCTCGGTGGTGCCGCCGGTCCCGCTGGATTGGTGCGGTGCGCAGACCCAGGCCACGATCGGTCTGCTGCTGATGAACGCGCTCGACCGGGCACTTGGCCGGCGGGCCAGCCCGATCAGGACCGCCGCCCTGATCTCGCGCACCCGGGTGAGTGCGGCCGATCCCGCATTCAGCACGCCTACCAAGCCGATCGGGCGCTACCTGTCCGCGGCCGAGGCCCGGACGATGATCGAGCACGGGCAGCAGTGGGAGGATCGCGGTGAACTCGGTTGGCGCCGAGTGGTGGCCTCGCCTGAACCGCTGGAATGCCTGGACTCCGCCGCCGCGCTGGCGCTGCTTGCGCAGGGCTACGTAGTCGTGTGCTCCGGCGGTGGCGGCATCCCGGTGGTCGCTGATCCCGATGGCAGCCTGCGCGGGGTCGAGGCGGTCATCGACAAGGACCTGACCGCCGCGCTGCTGGCCGTGTCGCTCGGCGCGGAGCGTCTGGTGATCGCGACGGATGTGGCCAACGTGGTGACCGGCTGGGGGACGGACGCCGCGGCACCGGTGCGCACCATCGGCGTCCAGCGGCTTCGGGCCTTGGCCGCCCGGGGCGAGTTCGCGCGCGGCAGCATGGCGCCCAAGGTGGAAGCCGCCTGCCGCTTTGTCGAACAGAGCGCCGCGACGGCGGTCATCACCTCTCTCGAGGCCCTCGGTGACGGTCTGGGCGGCGCTCGCGCAACCCTGGTCGTGAGCGACTCCGCCGGCGATAACGTTGCTGAAAACCAGGTGAGCGAAGGAGATTCCGGTGCCCGATCCGATTGAGGTCCGCAAGGTCCCGATCCACAGCGTCTCGGACGCCAGCGAATTCGAGAAACTCATCGACGACGGCATCCTCGACGCCGACCGGGTGATCGCGATCATCGGCAAGACCGAGGGCAACGGCGGCGTGAACGACTACACCCGGATCCTCGCCGATCGTGCCTTCCGCGAAGTGATCGTCGCCAAGGGATCCCGAACGGCCGAGCAGGCCAAGCAGATCCCGATCGTCTGGTCCGGCGGGACCGACGGCGTCATCTCCCCGCACGCGACCATCTTCGCCACCGTCGCTCCGGCGTCCGCACCGGTCACCGATGAGCCCCGGCTCAGCGTCGGATTCGCGATGAGTGAGATATTGCTGCCGGAGGACATCGGCCGTACCGCGATGGTGACCAAGGTCGCCGACGCGGTGAAGATCGCCATGAGACGAGCCGGCATCACCGACACCGCCGACGTCCACTATGTGCAGACCAAGACACCCTTGTTGACCATCGACACCATCCGCGACGCGAAGTCGCGAGGACACGACGTGTTCACCGAGGACACCCTGCACTCCATGGACGTCTCCAACGGCGGCACCGCCTTGGGGATCGCGGTGGCCCTGGGCGAGATCGAAATGCCTTCGGACGCAGACGTGATGCGAAACCGATCCCTGTACTCCTCGGTCGCGTCCTGCTCGTCCGGAGTCGAACTGGATCGTGCCCAGGTCGTGGTGGTGGGCAATGCCCGCGGCATCGGCGGTCGCTACCGGATCGGGCACAGCGTGATGAGAGATGCGCTGGACGCCGACGGGATCTGGGCTGCTATTCGCGACGCCGGCCTGCAGCTGCCAGAGCGGCCGCATCCCAGCGACCTGGACGGGCGACTGGTCAACGTGTTCCTCAAGTGCGAGGCCAGCCAGGACGGCGCGGTCCGCGGGCGCCGCAATGCCATGCTCGACGACTCCGACGTCCACTGGCACCGTCAGATCAAGGCCGCGGTGGGCGGCGTCACGGCCGCCGTGACCGGCGATCCGGCGGTGTTCGTCTCCGTGTCGGCTGCACATCAAGGCCCTGACGGTGGCGGCCCGGTGGCGGCCATCATCGACGCGGGCGCTTAGACGGCCGAGCCGGGAATTGCCGCTTACGGCTCGCCGGTAGGCTCAGCGGCGATGAAGACCTTCGATGATCTCTTCGGTGAACTGACCCAGCGGCAGGCCTTGCGCCCCGCGGGGTCTGCCACGGTCACTGCTCTGGATGACGGCATTCATGCCCAGGGCAAGAAGGTCGTCGAAGAAGCGGCCGAGGTGTGGATGGCCGCCGAGCACGAGTCGGCCGACCGAACGGCCGAGGAGATCAGCCAACTGCTCTACCGGGTCCAGGTTCTGATGCTGGGCAAGGGACTCACCCTCGATGACATCTACAAGTACCTGTGAGCTGACTTGACCAGCGCCGACCTGCTAAGAATCGCCGTTCCGAACAAGGGCTCGCTGTCCGAACCCGCCAGCCAGATGCTGCGCGAGGCCGGCTATCGGCAGCGTTCGGACAGCAAGGAGCTGGTGCTGGCCGACCCTGACAACGGAGTCGAGTTCTTCTTCCTGCGTCCTCGCGACATTGCTATCTACGTCGGATCCGGACGCCTGGAAGTGGGTATCACCGGCGAGGACCTGCTGCTGGACTCCGGCGCGGAGGCGGCCGTGATCCTTCGGCTCGGGTTTGCAGGCTCCACGTTCCGGTTCGCGGCGCTGGCCGGAACCGCTACCCGTCTGCAGGATCTGTCCGGAAAGCGGATCGCCTCGGCATATCCGGGCCTGCTCGAGCGCTACCTCGGCGAGCACGGGATCAGCGCTCAGGTGATCAAGCTCGACGGCGCGGTCGAGACCGCGGTTCGCCTCGGTGTCGCCGACGCCATCGCCGACGTGGTCGAGACGGGCACCACGCTGCGCAATGCCGGACTCGAGGTCTTTGGTGAGCCGCTGCTCACCTCGGAGGCGGTGCTGATTCGCGGCGTCGGCACCGAGCCCAATCCGCAGGTCGAGCAGCTGGTGCGGCGGCTTCAAGGTGTGCTCATCGCGCGCCAGTACGTCCTGATGGATTACGACGTCAGCGACGATCTTCTCGAGAAGGCGGTGGCGGTGACGCCGGGCTTCGAGTCGCCGACCGTCTCGCCCCTGCGCACGGCCGGCTGGTCCGCGGTTCGCTCGATGGTGCCGCGCAAGGACACCAACCGCATCATGGACGAGCTGTGGGATATCGGTGCCAGGGCGATCCTGGTGACCGATATCCACGCCTGCCGGTTGTGACGGCCGTGTCCGAGCAGGCTCGCCAGCCCTCCGCTGTGTCCACCGTGGATGCCCGACCGGTCAAATCCGCGCGAATCGCGATCGCCATCGCGGCCGTCGTCCTAGCGGTCTTCCTGGTCATCGCGGTGATCCTGCCGCGCACTGCGGACGGCGTGAACTTCACCGGTATCGACCAGTTCGGGATGGCCGGGGTCGGAGTGCTGATCGCGCTCGGCATCCTCTGTTTCACCCGCCCGCGCACCCATGCCGACGACGCGGGCGTCGACACCAGAGGCTTCGCCGGTGGTTACCGGCACATCGACTGGGACCTGATACTGGCGGTGGAGTTCCCGCCCAAGGTTCGGTTCGCCAGGCTCGTGCTGCCCGGCGACGAACTCATCCCGCTCTACGCCGTGCAGCGAGGCGATGCCGAACGCAGCGTGGCGGTCATGGACGCCTTGCGTGCGCTGCACTCGGCGCGCATGGGGCATCCGACCGCCTGAGCCGTCCGCGTCAGGGCCGAAATCCTGACTTCTCACCCGGGCCCTGTCCAGGCTCGTCGGGATAGAGCGAGGCTTCCCGGAACGCCTCCTGCAGGGCAGTCAGCCCGTCCCTCAGCGGCTTGCGGTGCACGCCGAGATCGGCCTGGGCGGCACCGAGAAGGCCTGCGTATGCCTCGATCAGCCGGCGAGCCTCGTCGAGGTCCTTGTACTGTTCGCCGTCCTCGGCGAGCCCGAGCTTCTCTGCCGCCGCGCTCATCAGCATCACCGAGGCCCGGGTGATCACCTCGACGGCGGGAATATGGGCCAGCTCGCGCACCGTTGAATCATTCGGTGCCTGCGAGGACTCGTCGGCTTCCGGGATTGGGACGTCAGCGCTCACGCTGCTACCCTTTCACATGCGACCCGCTACGGATTCGGGCAGTGCAGGACCATTCTCGGTCCAGGTCACCGCCGGAGCACGGAGTGTGCAAGCGGAAGCCAGCGAGTTTCCCACCCGCGTTGCCCCAAGAAACATGAGCAGCCGGGTACGGTCCCACGCGGTCTCGCCGACCGCGTAGCGGTAGTGCCGCGTCGGCTCGTCCGGCGTGACGTCACCGTGGATCGCGAGGAATCTTCAAGGCCCCGACTGCACAGGTTGCAGCGGGGCCTTTGTCAGCTTCGGCCGTTTCTTCGAAGGACGGCACGCGACTGAGGTAGGCACCGCGCACCCGCCAGATCAACCAAGGAGGCCCCATCAGTTCTGAACCCCGGATCAACGACCGGATCCGCGTTCCGGAAGTCCGTCTCGTCGGCCCCGAGGGCGAGCAGGTCGGCATCGTGCCGATCGGCAAAGCTCTCGAACTAGCCGCGGAGGCAGACCTCGATCTGGTCGAAGTCGCGCCGATGGCACGTCCGCCGGTATGCAAGCTCATGGACTACGGCAAGTTCAAGTACGAGAGCGCGCAGAAAGCCCGCGAAGCGCGGCGCAACCAGGCGCTGACCGTGATCAAAGAAATGAAGCTCCGCCCGAAGATCGACCCGCACGACTACGCGACCAAGAAGGGCCATGTCGAGCGGTTCCTCAAGCAGGGCGACAAGGTCAAGATCACGATCATGTTCCGTGGCCGCGAGCAATCGCGTCCGGAGCTCGGCTTCCGCTTGCTGCAGAAGCTCGCCGAGGACATCACCGACCTCGGATTCGTGGAATCGTCGCCGAAGCAGGACGGTCGCAACATGGTGATGGTTGTCGCCCCGCACCGGGCAACGAAACCGACCAGACCGGCCAAGGCAGACCAGTCACAGCCAGACCAGTCCGCACAGCCAGAGCAGTCCGCACAGCCAGACCAGCCAGCCCTCTAGATCGACCGCTTCACCTCGGGCAACGGCACCGCAGTTCCGCACGACCGTACTCAGACAAGGATGCATTCATGCCCAAGAACAAGACCCATTCCGGGATGAAGAAGCGCGTGAAAATCACCGGCAGCGGCAAGCTGCTGACCGAACGCACGGGCAAGCGTCACCTGCTCGAGCGCAAGTCCTCCGCGCTGACCCGTCGCCTGAGCGGGACCCAACAGGTGTCTGCCAACGACGCTCCGCGCGTCAAGCGACTTCTCGGCCGCTGACCCCTTTCGACCAGAACTCCGCCGAGCAGGTAGCCCCACGGGGATACTCCGCTCGGCCCGAACAACAAGGACAACAACGTGGCACGCGTCAAGCGGGCGGTAAACGCCCAGAAAAAGCGCCGTAGCACTCTCGAAGCGGCCTCCGGCTACCGCGGTCAGCGCTCGCGGCTGTACCGCAAGGCCAAGGAGCAGTTGCTGCACTCGGCGACCTACGCCTACCGCGACCGCAAGGCGAAGAAGGGTGACTTCCGCCAGTTGTGGATCACCCGCATCAACGCCGCGGCCCGCGCCAACGACATGACCTACAACCGCTTCATCCAGGGTCTGAAGTTGGCCGGCGTGACCGTCGACCGCAAGGTGCTCGCCGACCTGGCCGTCAACGACGCCCCCGCGTTCGCCGTGCTGGTTTCGGTGGCCAAGCAGGCCGTCGCGGCCGAGGGCATCGGCGGACCGGTCGCCGAGACCGACGCTGCCTGATCGCTCGATCGAGCTGTCAGTGTCGGTGCTGTCCGACTCGAACGCCCGGCTCGCCGCGGCCCGTCGACTCACGTCTCGACGGGCTCGCCGCGAAGCCGGGCGTTTCCTTGCCGAGGGTGCCCAAGCCGTCCGTGAGGCTCTCAGCCGTCCCGGTACCGTCATCGAGATCTTCGGGTCCGCCGATGGCCTCCGACGGCACGCCGAACTGTTTCGGCAGAGCGATGTGATCGTCTCCGAGGTGAGCGACAAGGCGGCTGCCTCCTTGAGTGAGACCGTCACGCCGCAGGGCCTGGTCGCGGTCTGCCGCAGTATCGACGCGACGTTGGACCAGGCGCTGGCCAGCGTCCCGACGCTCGCGGTCATCCTGGTCGACGCAAATGACCCCGGTAATGCAGGCACGATCCTGCGAACGGCGGATGCGGCGGGTGCGCAGCTGGTGATCTTCGCCGGGGACTCGGTCGACCCCTACAACGGCAAGGCCGTCCGCGCGACAGCTGGCAGCCTCTTCCACCTCGACGTGGTGACCGGCATCGACGCTGTGACAGCGGTCGGCCGTTGCCGTGAACGTGGCCTGCTCACCCTGGCCACGTCCGGGCGCGGCGCGGACGACCTCGACGTCCTTCTCGATGATGGGCAGGTGCTCGCTCAGCCCACCGCCTGGCTGTTCGGCAACGAGGCGCACGGCCTTCCGGCAGCGGTCATCGCCGCCGCCCATCGGTCGGTGCGGGTCCCGGTGCACGGATCGGCCGAGAGCCTGAATCTGGCGGCGGCCGCAGCCGTCTGTCTCTACAGCTCTGCCCGTGCCCAGCGCGCGGCTGCGACCCGGGAGCCGTCGCCCAGACAGCCGAAGCCAGCCTGAGCGTGCCACCGTCGCCGAGCCCGAGCCCTTGGCGGTTACGGCGACGGCAACGGAAAAGCCCTCGGGGCTCTCTCTTAGACTCAAATCGATCCCACCGTAGCGAACCCGAGGACGTGCATGTCTGGCGCGAACGATCCCTACGACCCGAAGCAGGTCGCCGCGCTGTCTCCGGACAGCCTGGCGGCGGCTGTCGAGGCGGCACGTGAGTCGTTCGCCCGAGCAGCCGATCTGGACGCCCTGCACGCCGCTCAGACGGCGCACGTCGGTGACCGCTCGCCGCTGGCGTTGGCCAACCGCGAAGTTGGTGCGCTGCCGCCAGCGGCCAAGGCCGATGCGGGACGCCGGGTCAACGCGGCGCGTACTGCTGTGCGGCAGGCTCACGCTGATCGGCTGGCCGCGCTGCAGAGCGAGCGCGACGCCAGGATGCTGGTCGAGGAATCGGTCGACGTGACACTGCCAGGCGACAGGCGCCCGCTAGGTGCGCGGCACCCGCTGACGACCACCCAGGAACTCGTCGGCGACGTGTTTACCGCCATGGGCTGGGAGGTCGCCGAAGGTCCCGAGATCGAGGCCGAATGGTTCAACTTCGACGCTCTGAACATCGGCGTGGATCACCCCGCGCGGTCGCTGATGGACACGTTCTGGGTCAAGGGTGACGCACCTGATACCAGCAGCGGTCTCGTCCTTCGTACGCACACCTCACCGGTCCAGGCCCGAACCATGCTGGCCCGCAAGCCCCCGATCTACATCGTCTGCCCCGGCAAGGTGTTCCGAACCGACGAACTCGACGCCACCCACTCGCCGGTGTTCCATCAGCTC
>JAVEES010000241.1 GCA_030840285.1 Pseudonocardiales bacterium | reverse complement strand
GACGGGCCGATCGCCCTGGAGCCACTGTCCGCGCGCGCTGTCCTGCTGCGCACGAACGGCAGCCAGCGGCCGCTCGGTGCGCTGTACCCGCTGGCAGCGACGGCGAAGGAGTTGCTCGTCTGGGACGTGCAGGGCCGGCGGTTCGGGCTGATGCCGTTGCACTGGCTCACCTCGACAGCGACGACGACGGCGAGCCCCTCACCGTCGTCCACCCCGACGACCGGTTCCGCGCGGCCGAAGCCTGAGGCCACGGCGACGCCCACCGCCGTGGCGGGAACGCGGTGGTTCGATCACACCCGCGGTTTCACCGTGACCGGTCCGGCGGCGTTCTCCCAGGACGGTTCGTCATTCGCCGTCTACGCGCAGGTGGGGGCTCGGCGCCGGTTGGTGGTCGCACAGGCCGGCGCTCTGCCGGGCAACCAGATCGAGGTGCTGGCCCTGACCCCGTCGCTGGGCACGATCAGCCCCTCGGCGTCGGCCGCGGCGACCGGTACCGCTCGAACGACGCTGTCAGCAACCAGCAGCGCGTCACCCAGCCCCACGCCGTCCCTGCCGGTCTTTGCGCCGGACGGTTTCCCCATCACCGCGCCTTCGACGCCGCTGTGGACGGCCGGCCAGGTTATCGGTGTCGGATCCGATGGCACAGTGGTGAGCTATACGCCTGGCGGTGATCAGGCTGCCCTGCTCGACCTCGGGGTGAAGGATCTGGAGTCCCTCGCCGCGGCAGCCTGAGCAGCCCCCGCCGCACCGCTACTCGCCCGGGACGCTTGCCACGCCAGGCGGCAGGAAGCGTTGACCTGTGCTGCTCGTCGAGATGCCCGTCCGGTCCAGCAGCGGCGTCAGCCCGCCGTTGAAGAACGAGAATCCCGCGCCGGTGATCATGGCCAGATCGACATCCTGGGCCTCGGCCACCACGCCTTCGTCGAGCATCAGCCGGACCTCGGTGGCCAGCGCGGTCAGTACGCGCTCGCGTACCTGCTCGCGGGTCAGCGCCACCGGAGTCGGCGAAGTCCACAGCAGCGGCTCGACCTCGGGATCGATCCGCGGCACGCCGCCGTCCCAGCTGTAGATGCCGGGCTTGTTGGCCTCGACGATCCGGCGAAGCGTCGGCGAGACGTAGAAGCGGTCGCCGAATGCCCGGTGCAGCGTTTCAGCGTTGTGCAGGGCGATCGCCGGTCCGACCAGGCCCAGCAGGACGAATGGAGGCATCGGCGCGAGGCCGGCCACCGCGGAGTCGGCAACGTCGATCGGAGTTCCGTCGTCCACGATGCGGCTGACCTCGCCCATGAAGCGTCCGAGCAGCCGGTTGACCACGAACGACGGCGAGTTGCGCACACCGATCGCGGTCTTGCGCAACTGTTGGGCCGTGGCGAACGCCGTCGCGAGGGTGGCGTCATCGGTCTGCGCACCGCGGACGATCTCGACCAGGGGCATCACCGCCACCGGGTTGAAGAAGTGGAAGCCGACCACCCGCTCGGGGTACTGCAGCCCCGCGGCCATCTCGTCGATCGACAGGGATGAGGTGTTCGTGGCCAGTACGGTCTCTGGCTTGACGTAGGACTCGAGATCGGCGAAGACAGCCTTCTTGATGGCGATCTCCTCGAAGACGGCTTCGATGACGAAGTCCGCGTCGCGGAACGCGTCCTTGGTCAGGGACCCAGAGATGAGGCCCTTCAGCCGATTCGCCTTGTCCTGGCTGATCCGGGCCTTTGCCAGCAGCACATCGATCTCGGCGTGGACGTAGCCGATGCCCTTGGCCAGCCGCTGCTCGTCGAGATCGGTCAGCACCACTCGAACCTCAAGGCGGCGCATGAAGAGCAGCGCCAGCTGGCCGGCCATCAGGCCGGCTCCGACCACTCCGACCTTCGTCAGCTTGCGTGCCAGGGACTTGTCCGGCGCTCCGGCCGGTCGCTTTGCGCGCTTGTTGACCAGCTCGAATGCGTACAGCCCGCTGCGCAGCTCATCGGACATGATCAGGTCCGCGAGTGCCTCATCCTCGGCCGCGGTGCCTGCCTGGAAACTCGCCGTCTTCGCAAGCGCGATGAGCTCCAGCGCCCGATAGGGGCCGGGTGCCGCGCCGTTCGTCCGGCCGTCGGCGACGGCTTTGCCGCGTGCCACGGCCAGGTCCCAGGCCTCGCCACGCTCGACCACCGGTCGCGACACCTGAATCTGACCGTCGAGGATCCCCGCAGCCCAGCGCAGCGATTCGGCGAGGAAGTCCGCCGAATCGAGCAGCGCATCCGCGATGCCCAGGCCTGCCGCTTGGGCCGCGGACAGCATCTTGTTCTGATTGAGCGCGTTGTCCACGATCACCTTGACGGCCTTCTCGGCGCCGATCAGGTTCGGCAGCAGCTGGGTGCCACCCCAACCGGGCACCAGGCCCAGAAAGCACTCAGGGAAGGCGATCGCGCCGGCCGACTTGGACAGCGTCCGGTAGTCGCAGTGCAGGGCTAGTTCGAGTCCACCGCCCATGGCCGCTCCGTTGACGAACGCGAACGTCGGCACGTCCAGATCCTTCAGCCGCGCGAAGACGGCGTGACCCTGGCGCGCGATGGCCAGCGCCTGATCTCGAGTGTTCACCAGGCCGACACCGGACAGGTCCGCTCCGACGGCGAAAATGAATGGCTTGCCGGTCACTGCCACCGCGCTCACCCTGGGCGAGCGCGCCTCGATCTGGTCCAGCGCGGCGTCCAGGCGGGCAAGACCAGCGGGACCGAAGGTGGACGGCCGGGAGTGGTCATGGCCGTTGTCCAGGGTGATCAGCGCGACCTCGCCGGCCACGCCTGGCACTTCCAGAAAGCGCACCAGCGACTTCGTAACGACCTCGTGTGCGAAGGCGGGGGTCTCGGTGCTCATCAGGAAGCTCCTCCGTTGGTCGAGCCGTACAGCGGGTTCTCCCAGATGACGGTGCCGCCCTGTCCGAGGCCCACGCACATCGCGGTCAGCCCGTAGCGCACCTCTGGGTGTTCGGCGAACTGCCTGGCGAGCTGGGTCATCAGCCGCACGCCGGAGGAGGCCAGCGGGTGGCCCAGCGCGATCGCTCCGCCGTAGGGATTCACGCGGGGGTCGTCGTCCTCGATCCCGTAGTGGTCGAGGAAGGCCAGCACCTGGACGGCGAATGCCTCGTTCAGTTCGAACAGCCCGATGTCGGCGATGCCGAGGCCGGTCGAGGCCAATGCCTTCTCGGTGGAGGGGATCGGCCCCACGCCCATCACATCGGGGTCCACCCCGGCGAAGCCGAAGCCCACCAACTTCATTCGAACGGGCAGCCCCAGCTCGGATGCGGCGTCGGCACTGGCCAGGATGCACGCCGTGGCGCCGTCGTTGAGGCCGGCCGCGTTGCCTGCCGTGATACGGCCGTGTGGGCGGAAAGGGGTCTTCAGGGCTGCGAGATCTGCCATCGTGGTTGCCGGACGCGGCGGCTCGTCCCGGGTGGCCAGGCCCCAGCCGTGCTCGGCCGACCGGGTGGCGACCGGCACCAGGTCCGGTTGGATCTTGCCTTCGGCGTAGGCCTTCGCGACCTTCTCCTGGCTGCGCAGGGCATAGCGATCGGCGCGGTCGCGGGTGATCTCAGGAAACCGGTCGTGCAGGTTCTCGGCGGTTGAGCCCATCGACAGAGCCGACATGTCGACCAGCTTGTCGGCCAGGAACCTCGGGTTCGGATCCGCGGCCTCACCCATAGGGTGGCGGCCCATGTGTTCCACGCCCCCCGCTATCGCCACGTCGTAGGCACCGAAGGCGATGGAACCCGACACCGAGGTCACGGCTGTCATGCCGCCGGCACACATGCGGTCGATGGCGTAGCCCGGTACCGACTTCGGCAACCCCGACAGCAGGGCCGCGACGCGTCCGATGGTCAGGCCCTGATCGCCGATCTGCGTACTGGCAGCGATCGCCACTTCGTCGATGCGCTCGGGCGGCAGTTGGGGATAGCGGCGAACCAGCTCGCGGATGACCGCCACGATCAGGTCATCAGCTCGGGTTTCGGCGTAGATCCCCTTGCCGGCCCTGCCGAAAGGGGTTCGGGCGCCGTCTACGAACACGACGTCTT
>JAVEES010000394.1 GCA_030840285.1 Pseudonocardiales bacterium | reverse complement strand
ACCGCCGCTACCCGCACCAACCCGACCGCGGGATCGGCGGTGCCCACCGCGGGCACTTGTTCCTTGCAGGTCGGCCACCGACTGCAGCTGGGGGTCGAGATTCAGAACTCCGGCGCCGCCGAGATGATCGTGCGCAGCGTGACTCCGCATTTTCCGCTGGCAGGGCTGCGCACAGTACGCACCGAGACGGGTCCGTGTGGCCAGCAAGCCAGGGCTCGGGTCGCGGACAATCGGATCGCACCGGGTGGCTCGCTGTGGGTCACGACGACGGTGGACGTCCTGGTCGCCTGCCCGACACCACTGCCCGTCCAGTTCGAGGTTGTTTTCACGAATGGTGCGAACACTTTCCGGTCGCCAGTGGGCGGTTTCGCCGATCTCGGCGGCGTTCCCTACACCGGCTGCCGCTAGCTGCGGCCCCGGGAGATCGCTACAGATCGACGTGGGAACCCATGACCACCGTGCGGTCCTCGGGCAGCCGGAAGTACTCGGTCGGGTTGGCCGCGTTGTGCGCCAGCCCGATGAACAAGCTCTTGCGCCAGCCGCTCATCGCCCGGCTGGTCCCACGGCGGATCGTGATCTTGGACAGGAAGTAGGTCGTGTCGTCCGGGTCGAGATCGAGCTCGGGGTCGAGATCCTGGACGCCAGCGAGTGTCTCCGGGATGTTCTGCTCGTCCTGGAAGCCATAACGGATGGTCAGGTGGACTATGCCGTCGTCGGAGTAGCCGAGGTTATCGACGGTGAGCCGCTGGTCTGGCCGGACGTGCGGGATGTTCTCCGATACGACGGACACGATGACGGCGCGCTCATGCAGTACGTGGTTGTGCTCGACGTTGGCTCGCATTGCCAGCGGCGCGGTTTGCTTGGTGGGATGCAAGAAGATCGCAGTCCCCGGGACTCGGGCCACCTTGTTGACGTGCAGTTGCTCCACGAAGCTCAGCAACGCACCTTCCTTCTCGGTCCGCCGGTCCGTGATGATCTGGCGACCCCGTTGCCAGGTCATCATGACGGTGAACACCAGGCCGGCGATCACCAGCGGCAACCAGCCGCCGTGCGCAACCTTGGTGAGATTCGCGCCGAAATAAGTGATCTCCGCGCCGCCGAACACGACGCCGGCCAGCACAAGCTTCCACGCCGGCCACTTCCAGGCCGCGCCCGCTACCACCAGGAACAGCGTCGTGGTGATCAGCAGTGTCCCGGTGACGGCGAGTCCGTAGGCGATCGCCAGCCGCTCTGATGACCGGAAGCTGAGCATCAGCAGGATCACGCTGAGGAAGAGCAACGAGTTCACCGCCGGAACGTAGATCTGGCCGCTTTCCCTCGAGGACGTGTGGCGAATCGTCAGGTGAGGCAGGAATCCGAGCCGGACCGCCTGCCTGGAGACCGAGAACGCACCTGAGATAACCGCCTGCGAGGCTATGACAGTCGCGAACATCGCAAGGATGACCATCGGAAGTCGTGCCCAGCTCGGGACCAGCAGAAAGAAGGGGTTCTGGATGGCGGAGGGATTGTGCAAGATGAGCGCGCCCTGCCCGAAGTAATTGATGACCAGCGCGGGAAAGACCACGGCGAACCAGGCTCGTCGGATCGGCGGCCGGCCGAAGTGCCCCATGTCCGCGTAGAGCGCCTCCGCGCCAGTGATGGCAAGCACGATGGCGCCCATGGCGATGAAGGCGATGTACGGATGTCGGGTGATGAATGTGACGAGGTAGGTCGGCGACACGGCCTTGAGAATGCCGGGGTGCGCCAGCACTTCGGGCAATCCGGTGACTGCCAGGCTCAGGAACCACACGAGCATCACCGGGCCGAAGAGGCGACCGACCCGGTGCGTGCCCCAGCGTTGTGCGGCGAAAAGTATTGCGACGATCAGCACGCCGATCGGCAGCGCGAGTCCGGAGATACCCGGTGACGCGATTTTGAGTCCTTCGACCGCGGACAGCACCGAGATCGCCGGCCTGATCACGCTGTCGCCGTAGAACAGCGACGCGCCGAAGACTCCCAGCGCCATGAATAACGCGGTACGTCCACCGGCACTACCCAGCGTCCTGCGCACGAGCGCAGCAAGCGCCATCACGCCGCCCTCGCCGTCGTTGTCGGCACGCAGGATGAATACGACGTACTTCACGGACACGATCAGCGTGATCGACCAGAAGACGAGCGAGATCACGCCGTAGACGTCGTCCGGCGTCGGCTTCACTGCACCGTGATCGATCGAGAACACGGTCGACAGCGCGTACAGGGGACTGGTGCCGATATCGCCGTAGACGATCCCGAGGGCGCCGAGCGCGAGCCCGACCTGACCGGGCCCGGTAACCGCCGGGTGCCTGCGCCTACCTCCTTCGCTGATAACGGGATCCTTCTTTGCGACGTTGCTCATTGGGCAAGTCTGCACGTTGCTGGCAGACCTCAGCGCCCCGGGTGCTGGAACGCGCGCCGGGCGGTAGCTAGCGCGTCCGCGCGCTCGGTCTCACAGCCGCACGTCGCCGATCAGGTGCACGTGCAATCCCAAATTGGCAAACATGGCCGCCTTGGCGAGCAGGCCGCGATCGGCTGTTTCGGCATCCGGTGCGTAGACGACGTTGAGGTGATTCGCCTTGTGCCTAGCCATGAACTGATCGCGGCTGACACCGTGCAACACGGCATGCATGATCGGCCATTGCGGAGTGGTCGCATCCAGGCGGCGCCGAGTCTCTTCTTCGGGAAGCTCGATTGCCGTTGCCCGGCCGAGGTCGACGTGCAGCGCGCCGGCCATCAGGAATACCCGCGACCACACGATCTCACCGGGCTTGGAAACACCTGACAGCGTGCCGCCGCCGAGCGGGAAGTACATGGGTGGCTGGCGCATGCTCCACGACTTGTCATAGCCGCCGTTGTGCGAGGCCGGCACCGAACCCGAGATCTCGAAAACCCAGACGAACTGTCCCTCATAGTCGGCCCCCCAGCGGATGTCGTGCAGGGTGGTAGAGGGATCCAGTCCCATCGCCGACCAGATCCGGTTCGTCACGAGGGAGTCCACGGCCACGCCCTCATCGACCTCGTTGAAGTGCGGAAGCGCGGCTCCGGGGTACAGCTCTCGAGAGCCATCACGGCTCAGCGCCGGCGGCCGCTGGATGTCGTTCAGCAATCCCTCGGCCAGATCGCTCGCCGGCACCGTGTCCTTGAGTCCCTGCTGGTACTGGATCCCGACGGCGTCCAGGCCGAAGTCGTCGGCGATCCTGAGTGCCGCTATATACATCTTGAACTGGCTCAGCAGTTGGCCGTCGGTGAGCTCGGTGGCCTCGTCGGACCCGGTGTGGAACGTCATGCCGGCGTTGTCCAGCCAGGCCCGCACCGCTGATGCCTCAGCGTCGCTGACCCGGCCCATCTCGGCGACCAGTGCGCTCTGGGAAAGCCGTTCCTTGTAGATACCGAGCGGGTTCAGTAATTCGTCGTCGAATATGGCGTTGTACATTCCCATGCAGCCTTCGTCGAAGACACCGATGATTGCCTTCTCGGTTGCCAGCTGGGTGGCCAGCGCCGCACCCAGCGCTGCCTCTGGAGTGT
>JAVEES010000202.1 GCA_030840285.1 Pseudonocardiales bacterium | reverse complement strand
GACGAACCCGGCTCGAACATCAAGGGCAGGGTAAGCGTGATCTCGCGGCACTCGAAGATGTCAGGGATGCGATACCTGTCCTGGTAGGCCTTCAGCCGCGGATTCCAGGTGCTGTAGGCGTATCCGGCGGTATGGCTCAACAGCTGGCGCATCGTGATCGGCGCACGGGCCGGCCTGGTCTGAGCGTTTCCCGCCGCATCGAAGCCATCGAGAACCTGGACCCGCCCGAGCGCCGGCACGACGTCTGCCATCGCGGTATCCAGACCCAGCGCCCCGCGCTCCACCTGTTGCAATGCGGCGACGGCGACGATGAGCTTTGTCATCGATGCGAGCCAGATGACCGTGTCCGTCGTCAGCGGGTGGTCATCACCGAGCGTCGTGACACCGCAGGCGAAGCGGTAGGTCTCACCTTCGGTCGTGGCCGCCTGAGCCGTGACGTTGGGGAGGGCGCCGCTGCGGACAAGGCCGGCAAGCAGCCGCTCCAGATTTTTCGCGGTTACCGAAGCATCCATCGTTTCACCGCTCGTCGATCAGCCCGAGAGCCATCCGAAGCCACAGCGAGATCGGAGAAAGTAGCGCGTGCCCTCGCCGAACTGCCACCGCGCATCACCCGTTTCCGCCGCGCTGGCGGCGCACAATTGAACAGCGCCGTGGCCTCCAGGGTGCGGCTCACGCTACCCGCTTCAGGCCGCCGCGGTATTCCCCGATCGCCGTGTGGGAATGCTCGCACCAGCCGACAGTGGCGCGCACACCGCGGGTTCGGTAGTCAGGAAGTATGACGAAAACATGGTTCATCACGGGTGCCTCCCGTGGCTTTGGACGCGAGTGGGCGATTGCGGCGCTGGAACGCGGTGACTCGGTCGCCGCCACTGCACGCGACGCGAGCACCCTGGACGACCTGGTCGACAAGTACGGCGACCGGTTGCTGCCCCTCACGCTCGACGTGACCGACCGCGAGGCCGACTTCGCCGCGGTCAAGCAGGCGCACGAGCGGTTCGGCCGCCTTGACGTCGTGATCAACAACGCCGGCTACGGGCACTTCGGCCTGATCGAGGAACTCAGTGAGGCGGACGCGCGCAACCAGATCGAGACCAACCTGTTCGGAGCCCTCTGGGTGACGCAGGCCGCCCTGCCGTTCCTGCGGGCGCAAGGTGGCGGTCACATCATCCAGGTCTCCTCGATCGGTGGCATCTCCGCATTCCCGATGGTCGGGATGTATCACGCGTCCAAGTGGGCTCTGGAAGGCTTCAGCCAGGCGCTGTCGGCCGAAGTGGCCGACTTCGGCATCAAGGTGACGCTGATCGAGCCGGGCGGCTTCTCCACCGACTGGTCCGGCCCATCGGCTAAGCATTCCGAGCCGCTGGCGGCCTACGACGAATTCCGGGACAAGGCGCAGCAGTGGCGCGCGCAGCGCAACTCGACCCCGGGTGATCCGAAGGCCAGCGCGGCCGCGATCCTCCGGGTCGTGGATGCCGACGAGCCACCGTTGCGAGTGTTCTTCGGCTCCGCACCGCTCGGTATCGCCGAGAAGGACTACGCCTCGCGGCTGGAGACCTGGCGCGCGTGGCAGGACGTCGCCGAACTCGCGCAGGGCGGCTGAGCAGCCCGGCAGGCTGAGCAGCCCGGCAGGCTGCGGCTAGGGCTCGAGCAGCACCAGCGGGATCTCGCGTTCGGTGCGCTTCTGGTAGCCGGCGTAGTTGCGGTAC
This sequence comes from Pseudonocardiales bacterium, assembly GCA_030840285.1. Lineage (GTDB taxonomy): Bacteria > Actinomycetota > Actinomycetes > Mycobacteriales > Jatrophihabitantaceae > Jatrophihabitans_A. Next base: position 7,854 of record JAVEES010000202.1, on the reverse strand, counting down.
TTATCCGCGATGAGCGGCCACATCTCGGCGCGCTCCTCGGCGGTGGCTATCCGGGCTTGCATCCGCTGCTTGGGCTTGCCAACGACCCGCACGTCGACGTCGGGATTGTCGCGCAGGTTGAGAAACCACGCCGGATGGACGTCGTCTCCGCCGCGCGACGCCACCACCACGTACGTCTGACCCCGCTGCAACGGCGAGCTGAGCATGACCGACCGCGGCTGGCCGCTCTTGCGTCCGGTCGTCGTGAGTTCCAGTGACGGCATTCCTGCGATGCTGGCCCCGACCCGGTTGCCGGTCAGCTTGAGCAGGACGCGGTGCGTGGCGTTCATCGTCTTCAGAACGAGATCACTGGGCATGGCAGCACTCTAGATGCTCCGGTGGCCGATGCAGAGGCCAATAGCTAGCCCGCGCGCCCCTGATCCGCAGCGGGCGACGAGGGCAGGGTGCGAAATACCTAGGCTTCCAGCGATCTGGCATCGGGCGGGACGTCGACCGCGAACTTCATCAGGACTGCCAGCGGCACGATGTCGAGGACGGCCTCATTGGTCGAGGCGAGCACCACCGGCGCGGCCAGGCCGTCGTCGTAGGCGCGTGCCCAGTTCCGCGCGGTCACGCACCAGCGGTCACCGGGCTCCAGGCCCGGGAAGCCGTACAGCGGTTGCGGCGATGAGAGGTCGTTGCCGATGCTGCGCTGATGGCTGAGAAACTCGGCCGTCACGACGGCACAGATGGTGTGGCTGCCCAGATCCTCCGGACCCGTGCTGCAGCAGCCGTCGCGGAAGAACCCTGTGACCGGGTCTGTGCCACACGGTTCGAGCTCGTCGCCCAGCACATTGCGCTCTGTCATGCACCAAGCATCCCGCACGTCCACCGGACTAGGCCGAACGCGGTTGCGCTGACGCCGCCACCCCGGAGCCGGCTCAGTTCAAACCGATCATTCCCGTTCGAGGTACGTGCAGACGCAGACCTTGTTCCCGTCCGGGTCGGCGAGCACGGTGAATGACGGCGCCTGCGAATCGTCGAGGACGGCCCCACCGTTGGCCACGGCCGCGGTGATGCGCTCCTGCGCCACCTCTGGGGCAAGCCACAGGTCGAAATGCCACCGCTGGCGTGGGGTCTCGTGCTCGTCGGTGCCCTGGAACCAGACCGAGGGAACCCGGTTCGTCGGGTCGAGCACCGAGTCCTGAATCCGGTTGTCGGCGCTGCCGGTGAGCAGCACCGACCAGAACGGGGCGACGCGGCTTTCATGCGCCGTGTCGAGGGCGATCTCGAGCTGGGTGACGGCCCCGGGCTCAGGCTTGAGGCCGCTCTTACGCGCGATCTCGCTGATCGTCCGGGCCAGGTCGACGTCCTTCTGAGTCACCCACCAGCCGTCCTCGTGGGTACACAAGGACACGTCGACCGCACCGTAGACCAGTTTGAGGTCAGGGTGGTGGTTCGCGGCCTCGGCCGCCTCGGCCACAGCGGCAACGAACGTTGCCCCGGCCGTGAAATCCGGGATCCGGTACCGCGCGTGCAATGCCTGGGCGAGCTTGCGCCAGTCGTCAAGGCCTGCGTCGAGGATCTCTTGAGTGCTTAGCTGCTTCATGTTTCGACTCTGGCACGAGGCACCGACAAGGGCTAGCGGGGACGCTGTGGGGGTTGCTGGCCCGCGTGTCAGGATGCCCGGCGGTGGGTTCACGGTGGCAGACTCGTTGGCGTGCGTGTGGCCGACATCCACCCCGGGACGCACTACGCCTACCGCAGTGCCGGCAGCGACCTGCCGTCCCGTGTCGAGGTGACCAGCGCGCCGAGCGCCGGGTCGGTGGACGTCTTCGTCCACATCGCACGCGGCCCGCGAGCCCGAGGCGATCGGCGGCTGCGCCCCGGCTCGATCATCCGCGTGCCGACCCTGCACCTGATCGCAACCTGGGCCGAATGGCTTGCGTCCGCGGACGCCGCACATGATCGGGCCCTGCCGCCCAGCAGCATGGAACTGTTTGCCGACCGGACGTTCCGGGTACGGCCCGAAAGGGTGCCTGACCCCGACCGGCCGCTGCCGGACAGCTACACCAACCTCGGGCCGCTGTCCCGGCGGCTGACCGAAGAGGCAGACCTGCCCGACCATGCGGCTGCCCAGCTCTCGGCACGACCCGAGGTCTTGGTGCGCTGGTGTGCGGGGTTGCCCGTCGCCGTCGTGCGCGACGTGGTGGCCGCCGCGACGCACCGGGGCCTGCACGCCGAGCCCGGCACCGTCGCCGCCGTTTTCGCCCGTGCTGGGACATTGCTGGCCGCGCTGGTGACCCGGCACAACGAACTCATCGACTGCCTCCCGACGGTGACGAGCACCGACACGGCCTTCTCGCTGGCGCACACTCCGTCGGCCCGTTCCGCGCCGTGGGAGCCGGAACTGCCCGCGGAAGCCCTGGTGTCGTGGTCTCGCCTGTTCAGCGCGCCTCCGCCAGGATGGCTACGAATCGGCCTTCGCGCCGAAGACGGCACTTTCCACCGCCCCGGATGCCCTATCACCGCGCCCACCTACCGGACCGGGCCGCTGTGGCGGGCCCTGCTCGCCGGGCCACGGCCGTGCCGCGCCTGCGGCGGTCCCGGCCTGGCACCGCATTCCTCACTTCTGGCGTTCGCCGCGGCCAGCGACGCCTGGCAGGCACGCGGAGCGAGCGGAGCCGGCGAGCGCTGGCAACACGAGGCGCTGGCCGCGGCGGTGGAGTTCGCCGCGGCCGAGCAGGCTCGGACCGGTCATCCCGACCGTGCCGACCCTGTTGCGCGGTTGCTTGCGCAGGGGCCAGCCTCCTTTGTGGATAGCGCCCGGGCCCGCGATCTGCTGGACGCTTCAGCAGCGTGGCGGCGGCTTCCTGATGCCGACAAGGACCGGGTGATCGCAGGCGTCGACCGTTCGCTGGCAGAGGCTGCCGAGATCCTCGGTGTCGCACCTGAGCGGTGTGAGCACGGTGACCGCGCAGCAGCCGCGCGTCAGCTGCGGCACCGGCTCAACACGATCGCCAGGCACGCCGCCATCGAGGACACCGCGCTGACCGCGCTGCTGTTTCGCGACCCCTGAACGACACCGCGGTGCGACGGCATAACCGCGGGGCGACGGCATCAGGCGCGCGACGCCAGCGCGGCACGCACTGCCGGGATCACCGCCGTGCCGAAGCGCGACAGCTGTTCCTCGTCCTCACGGTCGGGAATGAAATTCACGGTGTCGAATCGCTGCTGCCTATTGAATTCCGCGATGATCCTGGCCCATTCAGCAGGATTCGCATGAATCGGCTGTCCGCCCGGGCCCGACTCCGGACGCTCGACATGCCGCGAGGTATCGGTGATGCGGCCGACGAGCTGGATCGCGCGACGAATATCTCGCGGGTCTCGTCCGGCCTGCACGGCCGCAGCGTCGATGCGCTGCTGCGCCGCCGGCTTGGTCTCGAACGGTGTGGACACCGGAGCGATCCACCCGTCGGCCCGGTGGCCGATCAAGGACAGCATTCGCGACCCCGCGGCACCGAGCCAGATCTCGATTCGGTGCGCCGGCGCCGGCCCCGCGTCGGTGCCGCGCAGGGTGTAGATATCTCCCGCTAGCGCCGCTCGGGTATCGGACTGCCATAGCGAGCGAAGCACCGTGATCGCTTCATCCATCGCCTGCACGACTTGCCCGGGATTCCACGTCGGACCGCCCAGTCCGGCAATCTGTGACCAGGCCCGGCCGCCGCCGATACCGAGGTCGAACCGGCCTTGGGAAAGCAGATCCAATGAGGCGGCGGTCTTGGCAAGCATCGGCGCCGGCCGGAGCGGAAGGTTGGCGACGTCGGTCATGAAGCGCAAGCGGGTCGTCTGCCCGATCAGGTGAGCAATGATCGTGAACGGGTCGAGAAAGTCCGGCACGTACGGGTGATCCTGGATCGACACGAAGTCGAAACCCGCCTGCTCCGCGGCCAGTGCATTGTCCGTCAGCGCAAAGTTGTCGCGGTGCGGGCTGAGGAAAACACCGAATCGCAGATCATCCATCATTGCTCACCCATCGGCAGTCGACAGCTGCTTCCTATGCGCCCGACTTTTGCCGCAACCTGCTATGCCCCGACCTTCACCTTGCGCGCCTCGGCTCGGGCGATCATCACGGCCAGCAGCAGCACGCCGCCGTTGAAGATCGGCTGTACCCAGAAAGGCACTCCGAGCAAGCTGAGACCGTTGAAGCCGACTGCGAGCAGCAGGATTCCGACGACGGACCCCACCACGTTGTACCGGCCGGCACGGTAGGTCGTCACGCCCAGGAACGCGGCCGCGTAGGCAGGCAGCATCAGGTCCGGACCGTAGCCCGGGTTGGCGCCACCGCTCTGGCCGAGCGCGATCACCGCACCGATACCGACGAAAAGCCCGCTCAGCGTGAACGCTGCGATCTTGAGCCTGTTGGTTCGAAGGCCTGCCAGGAAGGCGACCCGCTCCGAACCACCGACGGCGTACCAGGAACGTCCCACGGGCGTGCGCTCGAGAACGTAGAACAGCACAACGGCCAGGGCAAGCGCGATCCAGACCGCGATCGCCAAGGCACCGGCATAGCCATTGCCGATCTTGGTGACGGCCGAGGGGATGTTGGAGAACAACACCTTGCCGCCGCTGACTCCCTGGCTACCACCCTGCAGCATGATTCCCACACCGAGCGTCGCTATGAAGGAACTGATGCCGACTCGCACGGTGAGAATCCCGTTGAGCAGTCCGATCAACACGCCGGCCAGGATCATCACCGGGATCACCACCACGGCGCCCTGATTATGGCCGGACAGGAAGGCACCGAGCACGGCGATGAAGCCGATCATGTAGCCCACCGAGAGATCGAACTCCGCGACGATCAGCGGGAACATCACGCCGAAGGTCAGCATGGCGATAATCGCTTGCTGGATCAGGACATTCTGCACGTTGCGCAGCGTCAGGAACGAGCTTGTGGTGCTCGAGAAGATGACGATCAGCGCGATCAGCAGCACCACCGAACCGAAGTTGCGACCACCGCCGATCAGCGCCCGCACCGCAATGTGCCGCTCTGGCGTCGGTATGCCGGCCGGGGACTCCGGGTTCTGGACGGTCTCGACAGTCATTTCTCGCTCCACTCCACAACGTTCTCCAAGGTCAGGTCGTCGCCGCCGAGTTCGGTGACGATCTCGCCTGCTCGCAGTACGAGTACCCGCGAGCAGATCCGAGTAAGTTGTGCTGGCTCGGTCGAGAAGAACAGGACGCACACGCCTCGGCGGGCGGCATCCTGAACGGCCTCGAAGATTGTTTCGCGTGCTCCGGGGTCGACGCCGTGCGTGGGATCTCCCAGCACCAGCACCGACGGGCGAAGCAACAGCCACTTGCCGAGCAGCACTTTCTGCTGGTTACCACCGGACAGGCCGCCGAACGTCGCGTCCGGTTTCGGCGGCCGGACGTCGAAGGCACCGATAACGCTGCTCACCACCTTGCGGTGCAGCGCACTCTTGCGCCAATAGCGTCCCAGCGCCGGCAACGCGATGTTTTCGGCGACGCTGAGGCCGGGAACACCGCCGGCTCGAAGCCGATCGGCGGCCAGAGCGGTCACACCCGATGCGATCATGCGATCGGGCCGTCCGGGTGTCGTCACGGGCACGCCGTCGAGGCTGAGAGTTCCCGACGTCCAGGACAGGTCACCGGACAGCATCCGGGGAAGATCTTCCACGCCGCTGCCGCGCAAGCCCGCGAAACCCACGATCTCGCCGGATCGAGCGCTGAAGGAGCAGTCGCGCAGTTCGCCACCGACGAGGTTTGAGACGGTGACGACCTCCTCCGCATGCGGGCGTTTTTCAGGCCCGCTCGCCGGAGCGATCCGCCACAACTCGTTCAGCTCGGCGGCACGTTGACCCGATATCACCGCGTTGTCGCGGGCGGCATCCTCGGCCGTACCGGCAGTGTTGCCGATCATTCCGGCGACGAGTTCGCCGGCCGAGAGCCGGGGACCGCCGTCCTCGCGGTAGACCAGCGATCCGCCGCGCAGAATGGTGACGTCATCGGCGACCCGGAGTTCGCCCAGACGGTGCGTCACCATCACGACCGCAACACCCATGTCGGCGATCGCCCGCAGCCGATCCAGATGGCGGCCCGTCTCGGATTCGTGGATCGCAGCGGTGACCTCGTCGACGATGAGCAGTCGCACCAGCGGCGAATCAGCCGTCTTCTCATCGAAGAGGTCGCCCGCCACGATGGCGAGAGCCAGCCCCGCACGGTCGGCCGGGCCGACGGTGCTGCACAGCGCATCGGCCCGAACCGGGACATCCATCCGATCGAGCAGGTTCTGAACCTTGTTTCGTAGCTTGGGCCACCTGATGTTTCCGAATGCTGGGGTGCCGAAACCACGGAAGATGGCCACCGCTTCGGCGACGCTCGCCGAGTCGATGAGCGGCGCCTCCTGGTGAACCACCCGCACGCCCCGCGACGCGGCCTCGGCGGGCGAGCTCAGGCTCGCCAGCCGGGCCCCGTCGAGGGTGAGACTTCCACCGTCGGGCTGGTAGACGCCGCTCATGATCTTCACGAGCGTCGACTTGCCGCTGCCGTTCGCGCCCAGCAAGGCATGGATCTGCCCCGGCATCAGATCCAGGCTCACCTGGTTCAGCGCGGTGAGGTCACCGAACTTCTTGGTGACACCCTCGAGCGAGAGGACCGGGCGGGTGAGGGTAGCGGTTGACGTCATCGTGCGTCCTACTTCCAGAGGGCGATGAACTTGCTCTCGTAGTCGTACGGTGCCGTCCAGCTGTTGAGGTTGGAGGGCAGGTTCGACTTGTCGAGAACCTGGAAGGGCAGTCCCTCGCCGAGCGGCTGGATCAGCGGCTGCTTGTTCAGCAACCGGATCGACTGGTCGACGATCGCAAAGCCCATGTAGTTGTTGTCATACGCGGCGTCAGCGGCTTCGACCTGCCCGTTCTTGATGAACTGGAGGTTCTGCGCGTTGCCCAGAGCGCTGACGATCTTGATGTTGCGCCCCAGACCCGCGGTCTGCAGAGCCTGAACCTGCGCTGCGGCCGGCGGATCGAAAGCCGAATAGATGTAGGTGACATCAGGATTGCTGCGCACGTAGCTGACCGTCTGCGGACCGAGCTGGTTAGCGATCTGAGTTGCGGAGAAGTACTTCACCGCGCTGGACTTGCAGGTGGTGCAAGCCTGCAACGCAGGCACGATGCCGCTTTCCTGGGCGTTGATGGAATCGAATTCCTTGTCGCCGTACACGCCGACGTTGGCCTTGCCCTGGGAGTCCGCGATGATCCATTGCGCCAGGTGCTGACCGAGGTTCTTGTAGTCCGGCGAGACGTCGAAGGCCGGCCAGATCTGGCCCGGCTGCGGCGCGATCGTGGCGTTCGGGGTGCTCAGAGCGGACGAGCCGGAGACGATGAGCGCACCAGCATTCTTGGCTGCCTGCAGGCCCGACTGAACCGCACTCGGCGTGATCGCGACGAGCACGATTACCTTGGCGCCCCAGGACACTGCGTTGAGGATCTGGGTGTTCTGCGTCGTGGCCGTCCCACCACCGTCAAAGGTGCGGGCCTGCCAGCCGATGGCCTGCGCTGCCTTGGCGACGCCGTCGGCCGGGATCACGCAACCCTCGAGGATGCTGTAACAGGTGATCGAGGCGATCTTGATGCCCGCGGGCGCCTTCGCCGGCTTCGTCGGACCCTGGAAGGTCGCCGGCACCATCTGGCGTGCCGTGTTCAGCATTGCCGTGTAAGTGCTCGAGCTGGATCCGGACCCGCTTCCGGAGCCTGACGCCGCGGTGCTGCCCGAACTGCAGGCCGCCAGCAGCAGCGCGGCAGCAACGGCAAGTGATGCCACTGCTGTGCGCCGGTTTAGTCTCTGTGCTTTCAC